>NZ_CM130726.1:0-192500 GCF_053514865.1 Sphingopyxis sp. NJF-3 | reverse complement strand
AAAAAACCGAATCACGACGCGATATAGTCGCGCATCGCCGCCGCCTCGGCCTCGATCATGTCGATGCGATATTTGACGAGGTCGCCGATCGACACGAAGCCGACGAGCCGGTCGCCGTCGACCACCGGCAGATGGCGGATACGCTTCTGCGTCATCTGCGACAGCGCCCCGATCACCGCCATGCCCGAATCGCAGGTCACCGGCGATTTGGTCATCACCTCGTCGAGGCTGCGGTCGAGCGCGTCGGGGCCATAGGAGGACATCAGCCGGACAAGGTCGCGTTCGGAAAAGATGCCGACGATCGCATCGCCCTCGACCACCGGCACCGCGCCGATGCGATATTGCGCGAGCAGGTCGACCACCGCCCGCACCGAATCGGCGGGCCGCGCCGAAATCACCGGCCCCGTGCGCCCGTGCAAGATCGCTCCGATCGTCATATGCTGCCGCTCCCTCTGTCGCTTCGATATCGTCGCCATCCTACCATGATTCGCTGCGAAGCCGAAACAGGCGCCGCGGCATTCGCCCTTGGCCTCGGCGCCCGCATGGTTCATGGAAGCGGCATCATGGTCAAACGCTCCCCCCTCGACGACGACGGCGCGTCGAAAATCGCCTGGGCCCGCTATCGCCGGCTGATGCGCGGCATGGCGATCGTCTCGCTGCTCGCGGTCGTCGGCGCGCTCGGCTATCTGCGCTGGTCGATGGGCGACGCGCTGACCATCCACATGATCATCGCCACCGCGGCGGGGGTCGGCCTGTCGGTGATGCTCGGCGCGGCGCTGATGGGCCTCGTCTTCCTGTCGAGCGGCAGCGGCCATGACGAGGCGATCGACGACCCCTTCAAGGACGATCCGGACCTGCAGCCATGACCGACGGCATCCACAATCTGCCGCAGCGCCCCGACCCGATATTGCGCGTCGTCCCGGCGCCCGCCGACATCAACAGCAACGGCCATATCTTCGGCGGCTGGGTGCTCAGCCAGATGGACATCGCGGGCGGCATCGTCGCGGCGCGGGTCGCGCAGGGCGCGACCGCCACCGTCGCGATCGAGGCGATGGAGTTCATCGCGCCGATCCTGCTGCGCGACATCATCTCGGTCTACGCCCATCTCGAAAAGCGCGGCCGCACCTCGATGGGCATCCGTATCGAGGTGATCGCGACGCGCGACCGCGGCGAGACCGAGGTCAAGGTGACCGAAGGCCTGTTCACCTTCGTCGCACTCGACGAGAATCACCGGCCAAGACCGCTGCCGCCGGCCTAGGGTCAGGACCCATTAATTGCGCGTTCGAGGCGTCGAAATGGCGAAGATATCGGGTCTGGGCGGGTGCAGCGGGTAGCATCGCTACCCGCAAGGCCGCGCGGGCCCGAGATCGAAGCCATTTCGGCGTCCCTGCGGGATTTGACCGATTTTGCCCATGGCTTCGTCGGCAAGTCTTGAAATATCGACATATTCCTGCGCCTTGCCTCCTCGCCCTGAGCAAAATCGCTTCAAACCTCGAACGCGGAATCAATGGGTCCTGACCCTAGGGTCGGAACCCTAATCCTCGGTTTCGGTGACGCGATAGTCGAAGGTGCGCGCCGCATTCGCGGGCACGCGCACGATCCAGGTCGGCAGCCCGTCCTTGCGCGGAAGCTTGCGCACCCGCGAATCGAGCGCCGTGTCCGCATAATAGTTGAAGCCGAGTTCGAAATGGATCGCGAACGGGTTCGCGTTCGACACCGTGGCGCGATAGCTCCGCCGGCGCTTCCGCTCCTCATAGGATTCGTCGATATCGACGCGCACCTGGCTGCTTTCGCCGATCACCAGATTGACGGTCTCGCCGACCGCATGATCGCGCATCATCCCCTCGCCCGCGAGCAGTTCGCGGCCCTGCGCCTGCTCGAACACCGCGACCTCTCCGCTCGGCAACGGGACGCCGAGCTTCGCCGACTCGCGGTTCTGCATCCGAAGCACGATCTCGCTCGGCTGTTCGTCACTTTCGCTGCCGATCTGCGTGCGCAGGCGATAGACGGTCTCGAACGGCACCTTGTCCTTGATCAGCAGCGCGACCTGCTTTTGCCCGTTAGCCGCGACCGTCACGGGAATCGGCACGCGATAGAGCTTGAGGTCGCCCAGATCCTCCTGCGACGCGACGACCGCGACCGGCGACGCCATATCCAGCGCCGTCCGGCGCGCCATCCCGGTGACGACGATCTCCTGCCCCCCTTCGAAGGCCATCGGCGGCGGGGGCGGTGGCGGCGGCGGGGGTGGCGGCCGCACTCCGTTGCGGCCGCTGCCGAGCGGGAAGCAGGACAGGCGCAGTTGCGGAGCCGGTGGCGCCGCGACCAGCGCGTCGAAATCGCTTTCGACGTTCAACGTCCCCGCGAGCGCCGAGAGGCTGGCGTCGGGAAAGCTCTCGCCATTGCTGTTGGCGACGGTCAGCCATGCGAAAAGATCGAGCGTCCGGCCGTCGGCGCCGACGCGCGCGACATAGCTGCTCGTCCAGTCGAACCCGGTCGACAGATAGGTCAGCGTCACCGTCGCGCGCTGCGCCGCCGGGCTGCGCGTCGTCACAGACAGCGTCGGCTTGGCGGTCAGCCCCTGCGGCACGCGATCATAGATCAGCGTTTCGGGCAGCCCCGAGCAGCGGAGCGCTTCGAACCCCGCGGGGGTCTGCAGCACGACGGCACCGCCTGGGCCCGAGCGGATGATCGCGTCTTCCTCCCGCACCTGGCCCGTCGCCCGGTCGGTGCGGCGGAGATGGACCCGGTTGCCCAGGCTGCCGTCGAGCAGGCTGGCGGGCGACAGCAGCGCCGCGTCGCGATTCTTCTGCACCGTGCCGCCGGGCAGCCCGGTAACGATCGCGCTCACCGCGACCATCCCTTCGGCCACGCCTTCGAAGCGGACGACCGATTCGCCCGCCGGCAGATCGATGGTGCGCTTTTCGGAGATCAGGGCAAAGCCGTTCAGCCAGTCGAGATCGATCTCGCCGCCCTCTCCGCGCTCGGGATCCCGAAAGACGCTGACCGACAGTGAATCGGCGGCGGTCGACGTCACCACCGGCTGCGCGGCCGCGGGGGCGGCGGCGAACAGCAGCAGGAAGGAAGCGAGACCGCGCATCGCCTTGCGGCGTCAGTACCGCGTTTCGAAGGTGGCGGTGACCGTCGTCTCGCCATTGGCGGGGACGGCCACGCTCCATTTCGTCCCGTCGGCGTCGAGCCGTTCGCTCTTCTGGCTTTCGGTGATGATTCGCGTCTCGTCCCAATACCAGTCGAGCCCGCGCTGGGTCAGGTCGACCGTCACCGGCTGCGCGCGGGCGTTGGTGACCAGATAGGACATCGACGTGCGCCAGACATCGGGTGCGCGCCGCTCGCGCGACACGACGGTCGCCTTGACCTTCACGTCGAACGCTTCGCCGGTCGCGAGCCCCAGTTCGCTGCCCATCGGGGTGTGGCCAATGCGGTTCTCGCCGATGAACTGCGGGTCGCCGCGCAGGTCGCGCTGATAGAAGCGCACCGTCCCTGCGGGCAAGGCGTCGCCCAGCCCGCCCTCGCGGCTGGAGCTGAACTTGATGACGCTCGCCGCACTCTGCGGCTCGTCCATGTTGTTGAAGCCCTCGAACCGATATTCATAGGCCTTGCGCGCCGGCACCTTCGACACGTCGAGAAAGCTCACCTGCTTGGTCTGGGCGTTGGCGATCGTCGTGCGTTCGGGCAGCGGATAGAGATAATAGTCGCCGAGCTGCTCGCGCGGCGCGGTTTCGGTACCGGCGCGGCGGAGATTGGTCGGCGGCGTCGGGCGATAGCGCGGTGCGGCGCCGATGCTCGCATTGCCGCTGCCGGCCGGCGTCCCGGCGACGAGCAGGGTGCGCGCATTGTCGAAGGTGGTGCCGGTGGTGTTGGTCAGCGTCACCCAGCCCTGGACGTCGATCGTCCCCGCCTTCTCGTCATAGAGCGACACATAGTCGGCCGCCCAGCCGAGCCCGCTGGTCAGATAGGATAGCGTCGCCGGGCGCGTCCCCGCGCGATCGCTCTCGACGGTGATCGACAGCGTCGGCTTGGCGCGCAGGTTCGGTGGTATCTTGTCGAAGATCACCCGCACCGGCAGCCCGTCGTCGCGCAAAATCTCGATCCGCGACCCGATCTGCAGCACCACCCCGCCGTTGACCGCCAGCACCTTCGCGCGCTCGCGGGTTTCGGCGCCGGTGGCGGGGTTGACCCGCAGCAGCGTCACCATCTCGCCGACCGCCTTCTGCATGAGGGCGTTCGGCGAGAGCAGGTCGTAATCGAAATTCTGCTCGACGATCGCCGTGCCGTCGGCGGCGAAAGAGACGGTCTGCGGCCGGATCTGCGCCGACACGTCTGGGAACTCCTGGCGCGACCGGCCGGCGGGAATGCTGATCTGCCGGATATCCTGAACCAGCGACTGGCCGCCATTGTAGATGGTGACCGCAAGGTCGCCCTGCGCATTGCCCTGCGCGGGATCCTGCGCCGCCGCCGCGACGGGGACCAGGGCACCGATCGTCGCTGCCCGCACGCAAAGCCTTGTCCAAGCGCGCATATTCACCCTCCCGCCGATGTCCGTGCGGGAAGGCTATGTCATGTCCGCGCCAAAAACCAGCGCGAAATCGCGGGCTTATTCGGCGGCTTCGACCCCGGCGCCGCGCGCGGCGAGCGTGCGGCGCGGACGGCGGGCCTTGGGGGCCGGCGCCGCGTCGTCGCCTTCGGGCTCGGCGGCTTCGGCGCCGCGGCCGATCGCCGGCGGCAGCACCGCGGTATCGATGCCGGCATCGCCTTCGCCCTCGTCCTGCGGACGAGCGCGGCGCGGGCCGCGACGGCTCGTGCGCGGCGCGGGCGCCGCTTCCGCGGCCTCTTCGGCGTCGCCGGATTCGGTGTCGCGCGGTTCGTCGCGCTCGGCGCGGTCCTGCTCGCGGTCGCGGCGGCCGCGGCCCTGCTGCTGGCGGTTACCGCGATTGTCGTCCTCGTCGCGGCGGTCGCGTCCGCCCTGCTGGCGGCTGTCGCGCTCGTCGCTGCGCTCGGTTTCGCTGTCGGTGTCGAGATCGCTGTCGTCGTGACCGTCGAAATCCTCGACCCCGCGCACTTCGCGGCTACGGTCGTGGCTGCGCTCCTGGCCGTTCTGCGCCGCCTTTTCTTCCTGGCGGGCGCGGAAATCGCTGTGGACGCGGAAATAATGGTCGGCGAACTGCAGATAATATTCGGTCTGGACCCGGTCGCCGGAAAGCTGCGCGTCGCGCGCGAGATTCTTGTATTTCTCGATCATCTGGACGGCGTTGCCGCGCGCCCGGCTGTCGATCCGGTTCGCCTGGTCGACGCCACCGCGCCCGCCCGACTGCGACCGGTTATTGTTGCTGTTGTTGTTGCGGCCGCGACGGCGACCGCTCTGCCGGTTGTTCATGTTCAACTGAAGCATCCTGTCGAAAAGCTATGCCAAACCCCTTTTGGCCGACCGCAACATTCGTGCGTCGCGCCCGCGCCTTCGTGCGCGGCCCTTGCCCTCTACCGCTTGCGCGGGACCGCAGGTCCTGCACCAGCGCCGTAAATGGGAAGCAAACCCGTCGGACCAGTATCGATGCACCAGCATCGCCAAAGGGACCCCGATCAGGTCTGTGAGCCGCCCCTAACGCGCTTTGAACGCAAAACCAAGCGATTTCTTGGCGGGCCGTTATGCCGCCGGGGTGAGCAGCAAGGCCCGGTCGCGGCCGGCGAGGTCCTGGCGGCATTGGGCCGCGAAACCGGCCGCTTCGGCCAGCGACGTTACCAATTTATGCTGCGTCGCCCCGATTTCAAGGACCGCGACCCCGCCGGGCGCTAGCAGGCGCGGCAATCCGGGGATGATCCGCCGATAGTCGGCAAGCCCGTCGTCGCCCGCGAACAGCGCCGCCGCGGGCTCGTGATCGGCGACATCGGGCATCAGCGTTTCGGAGGCGGCGATATAGGGCGGATTGCAGAGGATGAGGTCGAATTGGCCCGCAATCCCCTCGCCCCAGTCGCCGCGCTGTAACTCCGCCCGTTCGGCGAAACCCAGTACCGCCGCATTGCGGCGCGCATAGCCGAGCGCCGCTTCGCTCGCGTCGATCCCGAGCCCCGTCGCGTCCGGCCATTCGGCGAGCGCTGCGAGCAGCAAGGTTCCCGGCCCCGTCCCGAGGTCGAGCACGCGCCTAGGAGGTTGGCCGCCGAAATAATCGACCGCCGCCTCGATCAGCGTCTCGCTGTCGGGACGCGGGATCAGCGCGCCGGGGCCGACGCTGAGCCGGATCGTCCAGAAATCGCGGCTGCCGACGATATAGGCGACGGGTTCGCGCCCCAGCCGCCGCTCGATCAGCGCCGCGAATCCCGCCGGCACCGTGAAACGCGCGGGATCGAGCAACAGCGCCGCGCGCTCGACTCCCAAGGCGTGCGCCATCAGCAGCTCGGCATCGAGGCGCGGAGTGTCGGATGCGGCGGCGAGCCGCGCGGTTGCGTCGCGGAGAGCAGCGCTGACTCTCCCCTCCCCTTCAGGGGAGGGGCCGGGGGTGGGGTTTAGCGGCATGGCGCAACACTCGCACACCCCACCCCAACCCCGCCCCTGAAGGGGAGGGGCTTTTCAACCATCACCCAGCCCCGCCAGCCTTTGCGCCTGATCCTCGGCGATCAGCGCGTCGATCAGTTCGTCCATCGCGCCTTCCAATATCTCGGGCAGGCGGTGGAGCGTCAGGTTGATGCGGTGGTCGGTCACGCGCCCCTGCGGGAAATTATAGGTGCGGATGCGCTCCGACCGGTCGCCCGATCCGACCATCGACTTGCGCGCCGACGCCTCGGCGCTGTGGATCTTCTCGCGCTCCAGATCATAGAGCCGCGCGCGCAGCACCTGCATCGCCTTCGCCCGGTTCTTGTGCTGGCTGCGCTGGTCCTGCTGGATCACGACGAGGCCGGTCGGGATATGCGTGATGCGGATCGCGCTGTCGGTGGTGTTGACATGCTGCCCACCCGCGCCGCTCGCGCGATAGATGTCGATCTTCAGGTCATTGTCGTTGATCGCGACGTCGACTTCCTCGGCCTCGGGCAGCACCGCGACCGTCGCGGCACTGGTGTGGATGCGCCCGCCGCTTTCGGTGACGGGCACGCGCTGGACGCGGTGCACGCCGCTCTCGAACTTCAGCTTCGCGAAGACGCCCTGCCCGCTGACCGACGCGACGACTTCCTTGTAGCCGCCGACCTCGGCCTCGTTCGCCGAGATGATCTCGACCTTCCACCCCTGCGCGTCGGCATAGCGGCTGTACATGCGAAGGAGGTCGCCCGCGAACAGCGCCGCCTCGTCGCCGCCGGTCCCGGCGCGGATTTCGAGCATCGCGGCGCGCTCGTCGGCGACGTCCTTCGGCAGCAGCTTGATCGCGAGGTCATGCTCGGCCGCGGGCAGCGCCTCCTCGACCGCCGCGATCTCCTCCTCGGCCATCGTCTTCATCTCGGGATCGGCGAGCATCTCGGCCAGCGCCACGAGCTCACCGCGCAGGCGCACGACCCCGGCCGCCGCTCTGGCGACGGGTTCGAGCTCGGCGAATTCCTTCGACGCCGCGACGAAATCGGCGGGCGCCATGTCCCCCGTCGCCATCCGCGCCTGCAAGGCGGCGTGGCGTTCGATGATCGCGTCGATCTGTTTTTCGGAGACGTGGGCCATCAGAGCGCGCGGACGAGTCCCTCGGCCGCCTTCGCCCGCTCGCCGTCGCCGCGCACGTTGATGTGCGGCGCACCGTCGCGCGTGCCGACGGAGATCAGCGCATGCGCCGGAATCTTCGCCGCCTTGTCGAAGCGTTTGCGCGGCGACCCGCTCGCGACGATTTCCGCCGCGAAGCCGCCCGCGCGCAACGCCGCGAGCGCCTTCAGCGCGAGCGAAAGCTGCCCGTCGTCCTCGACCGCGATCACCGCGTCGAGCCGATTGTCTATGCAATCATCGGCAACCAGCATCGCCAGCCGCTCGATCCCCGCCGCCCAGCCGACCGCCGGGGTCGGCGGCCCGCCGAGCGCCTCGATCAGCCCGTCGTAGCGCCCGCCGCCGAGCACCGTGCCCTGCGCGCCGAGCCGGTCGGTGACGAATTCAAAGGCGGTGTGGCGATAATAGTCGAGCCCGCGCACCAGCCGCGCGTTGCGCTGCCACGCGACCCCCGCGGCGTCGAGGCCCGCGGTGACCGCGCCGAAGAAATCCTGCGCTTCACTCGTCAGATAGGCATCGATGTCGGGCGCGCTGTCGGCAATCGGCCGGTCGCGTGGGTCCTTGCTGTCGAGGATGCGCAGCGGGTTCTTGTCGAGCCGCGCGAGGCTGTCTTCGGACAGGTCGCCGCAATGGCTTTCGAAATGCTCGACCAGCGCCGCGCGCCACGCGTCGCGGCTCACCGCATCGCCCAAGGTGTTGAGCGTCAAGGTCACCCCCTCGGCGATCCCCAGCTCCTTCAGAAGCTGATCGGCGAACACCAGCAGTTCGGCATCGGCGAGCGGGCTGTCGCTCCCCAGCACTTCCGCGTCCAATTGATGGAACTGGCGATAGCGGCCCTTCTGCGGCCGCTCGTAGCGGAACAGCGGGCCGTGCGTCGCGACCTTCAGCGGCGCGAACTGCTGCCAGCCATTGGTGATATAGGCACGCGCGATCCCCGCGGTGAATTCGGGGCGCAGCGTGATCGATTCGCCGCCGCGATCCTCGAACGAATACATTTCCTTCGACACGACATCGGTCGTTTCGCCGAGCGAGCGCGCGAACACCGCGGTCGGCTCGATCACCGGCACCTCGATCCGCTTATAGCCATAGAGGCGGCGCACCCGCTCGAAGGTCTCGACGACATGCGCGAAGCGGTCGGCGAAATCGCCGAGCATGTCCTGGGTGCCGCGCACCGGCTGCGGCGTCGGGATTTTCGCGCTTTTGTCCTTGCTCATGGCGGCGGCGTCTACTGGCTTTTCGTCGAAACGCAAAGGGCCCTCGCAGACCCCGCGCTGGACCTGCCGCCCTTTTCGCGGCAGTAACTCCGGCCATGAAAAAGGCACCGTTCGTCGCAGCGGCCCTGCTGGCCGCCCCCCTCGCCCTCGTTTCCGCTACTTACGCGCAGGATGCCAACAGCCGGCCGCAGCCGGTCGTGCCGCCGCACGGCATCCCGCTGCCCGCCGACAAGCCCTATCCGGGCACGATGGCGCTGAAGGTCGACGCGACCGACGTCGCGCGCGGCATCTTCCACGTCCGCCAGACGATTCCCGTCGCGAAGGGCGGCAAGCTCACCCTCCTTTACCCGCAATGGCTGCCCGGCAAGCACGCGCCGCGCGGCGCGATCGCCGAGCTCGCGGGCTTCCGCCCGAGCGCCGGCGGCAAGCCGCTCGCCTGGACGCGCCAGCCGACCGACGTCTACGCCTTCGACGTCGACGTGCCCGAGGGCGCGAAGAGCATCGACGTCGCATTCGACTTCCTGTCGCCGACGCGGACGAGCGAGGGCCGCGTCGTCGTCACCCCGGCGATGATGAACCTGCAGTGGGAACAGGTCAGCCTCTATCCCGCGGGATATTTCACCCGCGACATCCCGGTGCAGCTCGATGTGACGCTGCCCGAGGGGTGGACGGGCGCCGCCGCGCTCGACGGGCTGAAGGTCAGCGGCAACCGATACAGCTATGCGCCCACCACCTATGAAACATTGGTCGACAGCCCGATGTTCGCGGGACGCTATTTCCGCAAATGGGACCTCGGCCACAATGTCACGCTGAACGTCGTCGCCGACGAAGCGCAATATCTGGAGGCGAAGCCCGACCAGATCGCGACCCACGCCGCGCTCGTCGGCGAGGCGGTCGCGCTGTTCGGGATGCGTCATTTCGACCGCTACGAATTCCTCCTCGCGCTGACCGACGAGCTCGGCGGCATCGGGCTCGAACATCATCGCAGCAGCGAGAACAGCAGCAAGACCGACTATTTCACCAAATGGGGCGACGGCGAGGTGCTGCGCGGGCTGCTGCCGCACGAATTCACCCACAGCTGGAACGGAAAATACCGTCGCCCGGCGAAGCTCTGGACTCCCGACTACCGCACCCCGATGCAGGGCAATCTCCTGTGGGTCTATGAAGGCCAGACGAGCTTCTGGGACATCGTCCTCGCCGCGCGGTCGGGGATGCAGTCGAAGGACATGGCGCTCGCGCAATGGGCGACGAGCGCCGCCAATTATGCCGCGATGCCGGGGCGGAGCTGGCGCTCGGTCGAGGATACGACGCTCGACCCGGTGATCGCCGCGCGCAAACCCAAGCCCTTCCCGAGCTGGTCGCGCAACGAGGATTATTACAGCGAGGGCTCGCTCGTCTGGCTCGACGCCGACATGCTGATCCGCACCGCGACGAACAACAAAAAGAGCCTCGACGATTTCGCGCGGAGCTTTTTCGGCGGGCGCGAGGGCGACTGGGGTGAGGTCACCTATGAATTCGACGACGTCGTCCGGGCGCTGAACGCGGTCCACCCCTACGACTGGGCGATCTTCCTCCGCCAGCGGCTGCAGACGCCGGGACAGCCGGCGCCGGTCGGTGGCATCGAGCGCGCGGGCTACAAGATCGTCTGGCGCGACACGCCCAACGCCTATGACAAGGCGCGCATGGCGATGTCGAAGGGCTATGACCTCACCCACTCACTGGGGCTGACGATCGACAAGGACGGCGTCGCGGGCGGCATCCTCTGGGACGGCCCCGCCTTCCGCGCCGACATCGTCAACGGGACGAAGATCGTCGCGGTCGACGGCCTCGCCTACAGCAAGGATCGGCTCGAAGCCGCGATCAAGACGGCGGCCGACGGCAAGACCCCGGTGCGGCTGCTCGTCGAGCGCGGCGGGCGCTATCGCGACGTCGCGATCGACTATCATGGCGGGCTGCGCTGGCCGTGGCTCGAACGGACCGGCACCGGCCCCGACTGGTTCGACCGCCTGTTCGCGCCGAAACGGGCGCTTTGACACCAATACGCCCTCCCCTTCAGGGGAGGGCAGCGAAACTTGGCGGCTTGCCGCCTAGTTGCAGCGGGTGGGGCGGTCGGCCTTGCGCAAGGCCAATGGACCCCACCCCAACCCCTCCCCTGAAGGGGAGGGGCTAATCGGCCTCGACTTTGTGCACCGCATGGGGCTAAGGCGCGCGCGATTTTCAAACCACACCAAAGGACATCTCCCATGCGCATCGACCTGATCCCGGCCGGCGACAATCCGCCCGACAGCCTCAACGTGCTGATCGAAGTGCCGATCGGCGGCGAGCCGGTGAAATATGAATTCGACAAGGCGTCGGGGGCGCTGTTCGTCGACCGCTTCCTTCACACCCCGATGCGCTATCCCGCCAACTACGGTTTCATCCCGCACACGCTCGGCGACGACGGCGATCCGCTCGACGCGCTGGTTGTCGCGCGCTCGTCGGTGGTCGCGGGCGCGGTGGTCAAATGCCGCCCGATCGGCGTACTGCGGATGGAGGACAATGCCGGCGGCGACGAAAAGCTGCTCTGCGTCCCGGTCAGCACGACCTTCCCCTATTACGACAAGGTCCGGACCTACAAGGACATGCCCGAGATCGTGCTGCAGCAGATCGAGCATTTCTTCGCCCACTACAAGGATCTCGAGCCCGGCAAATGGGTGAAACTCGGCGGCTGGGGCGACGTCGACGAAGCGAAGAAGATCATCCTCGACGGGATCGCGCGCGCGAAGACGAAGGGGGTCTGAGGACAGGGCGTCGCCCCAGCGAAGGCTGGGGCCGCTATCGTTCCGGCAGGACGATGGAGATCCCGGCTTTCGCCGGGATGACGTCTATTCCTCCCCTGCCCCCGCCTCCACCAGCCGCACGTCGTGCCGCGGATAGGGCACGCGGATGCCCGCGGCCTGGAATGCGTCCCATATCCCCAGGAACACCTCGCCCTGGATATTCCCCAGCCCCGATTCGGGGTCCGAAATCCAGTAGCGCAGCTCATGCTCGACCGCGCGCTCGCCGAAGGCGGTGATCCACACCGCGGGTTCGGGGTGATCGAGGATACGCGGATTCGCCTTCGCGGTGTCGAGCATGATGCGCTGCGCCAGCCTGATGTCGCTGTCATAAGCGACCGGCACGCGCATCCGCACCCGCACCTCGCGGCTCGAATA
This sequence comes from Sphingopyxis sp. NJF-3, assembly GCF_053514865.1. NCBI lineage: Bacteria > Pseudomonadati > Pseudomonadota > Alphaproteobacteria > Sphingomonadales > Sphingopyxidaceae > Sphingopyxis > Sphingopyxis sp. NJF-3. The sequence continues at coordinate 180,408 of NZ_CM130726.1, read as the reverse complement.
GCTCCAGTTCTCGACCGCCTGCGTCATGAGGAGCTCGTTCGGGATCAGATGCTTCTTGCCGTCGCGGGTGACGACGCTGACCGCGCGCACGCCGATCTTCGCGACGCGCCCCACATTGGGCACCCCGCCCAATGTCGCCACCCCCATCGAGGCGGCGTCGCCGACGACGATCACGTCGCCGGGCTTGATCGAGCGGTCCATCAGCAGGATGATCCCCGCGATCAGATTGCCCACCGTCTTCTGCAGCCCGAAGCCGATCGCGAGGCCCGCGGCGCCCGAAAAGACGGTGAGCGCGGTCAGGTCGATGCCGAGCAGGTCGACGCCGAACAGCATCGCGAAGATGAACAGCGCGATCGCGATCAGCTTTTCGGTCAATATCCGCTGCGTGTCGTCGATCTGCTTGTTGCGCCGCAGCAGCCATTTGATCGCGCGCAGCACCAGCCGGACGCCCACATAGAGCAGCACCGCGACGACGAGCGTCGCGAACAGCGAATAGAGCGACAGGCGATAGTCGCCGACGTCGAGGCCGAGCGCCTTCATCGTCGCGACCACCTCGGCAACGCCGCTGCGCAGGCCGCTCTCGACGCTCATCCCGCCATCGCCCCGAAGCCGCGCTCGATATCGGCAATCAGGTCGGCGGGATCCTCGAGCCCGATCGACAGCCGGACGAGCGCGTTGGGGTCGCTCCAGACGGTCGCGGTGCGGATCGTGTCCGGGTCGCTCGGCACGACAAGGCTTTCGTAGCCGCCCCAGCTGAAGCCGATGCCGAAATGCGCGAGCGCGTCGATGAAGCGCGCGCGCGTCGCATCGTCCGCGCCCTTCAGCGTGAAGCCGAACAGCCCGCTCGCGCCCGAAAAATCGCGCGACCAGATCGCATGGCCCGCGTCGTCCGGCAGCGCCGGATAGAGCACGCGCCCGACCTCGGGCCGGCCGGCGAGCCAGCGCGCGACGGCGAGCGCATTCTCGCCGTGGCGCCGCATCCGCACGTCGAGGGTGCGCAGCCCGCGCAGCATCAGCGCGCAATCGTCGGGCGACACCGCCTGGCCGAGCTGATACGCCGCCTGCCGCAGCCGCGGCCACACCGCCTTGGTCGCGGTGAGCGAGCCCATCATCGCGTCCGAATGGCCGCCGACATATTTGGTGAGGCTCATCATCGTCACGTCGACGCCGTGCGCGAGCGCGGGAAAGAGCAGCGGCGTCGCCCAGGTATTGTCGAGCATCGTCAGCACGCCGCGAGCGCGCGCGAGCGCGGTGATCGCGGGGATATCCTGCACCTCGAAGGTCAGGCTGCCCGGCGATTCGAGGAAGATCAGCTTCGTCTCGGGCCGGATCAGCCCCGCGATCCCGGCGCCGACGAGCGGGTCGTAATAGGTCGTGGTCACGCCGTAACGCTTCAGCATCCCGTCGCAGAACGACCGCGTCGGTTCATAGGCGCTGTCGACCATCAGCAGGTGGTCGCCCGGCGCAAGCAGCGCGAGCAGCCCCGCCGAAATCGCCGCGACGCCCGAAGGATAGAGCAAGCTCCCCTCCGCGCCCGGCTCCATATCGGTCAGCGCGTCGGCGAGCGCCCACACCGTGGGCGTGCCGCGCCGGCCGTAATAGAGCCTGTCGTGGGTGGCGTGCCCCCGCGCCTTCAGCTCGGCGATCGAATCATAGAGGACGGTCGAGGCGCGCCACACCGGCGGATTGACCACTCCGCCGCCCAGCCGCGGGTCGCCCGTCCACTCGGGCCGCCGCCCGCCCTGCACCAGTTTCGTCGCGGGGCGGAGGCTTTGATCGTCGCTCTTGCTCATGCCCGCCTTGTTAGCGGAGCGCGGCACAAAATCCAGTGGCCGGCGCCTCCCGGCGCGCGCAGCGGGCCTTCATATTCTCACACAAAGACACAAAGAGGGCAGCTCGTGCGCGAACCCAGCGCGCATGAACTGCCCTCTTTGTGTCTTTGTGTGAGTCAAAAATAGCGCTGCGCGGGAATGGTCAAACACCTCCCGCGCTTCACGCCACTGGCTCAGGCCGCACCTGTCGCCTTGGGCGTCGCCGGGTCGGCGCCCCATTCGGTCCAACTACCGTCATAAACCGCGACATCGTCCTTGCCGAGCAGGTGCGCGCCGAAGGCGACCACGGTCGCGGTCATGCCGGTGCCGCAGGTCGTGACGAGCGGCTTGTCGAGGTCGACCCCGGCGGCGTCGAACGCGGCCTTCAGATCGTCGCCCTGCTTCCAGGTGCCGTCGGCGTTGAACAGGGCGCCGTGCGGCAGGCTGACCGAGCCGGGGATATGGCCGGGAGCGACGCCCGGGCGCGGGTCGCGTTCCTCGCCCGTGAAGCGCGCGGCCGGGCGCGCGTCGACGACCTGCTCGGCGGTGTTCGCCAGATTTTCGAGCATCTGCTCCTTGGTGCGTACCGCCTTCGCGTCGCGCCACACGGTGAAGTGGCGGTGGCGCAGCGTCTGCTTGCCCATTTCGAGCGGGCGCCCCTCGGCCTTCCACTTGGCGAGGCCGCCGTCGAGCAGCGCGACGTCGTGCGCGCCGAACAGTTTGAGGAGCCACCAGGCGCGCGCCGCGCTCTTCAGCGGGCTGTCATCGTAGATCACGATGCGGCTGCCGTCGCCGAGCCCCAGCGACTGCATGCGGCTCGCGAATTTCTCTGCCGGTGGCGCCATATTGTCGATGGCGCTGTTCGCGTCGGCGAGTTCGGCGAGGTCCATGAACACCGCGCCCGGAATATGACCCGCCTCATATTCGGCGCGCGCATCGCGGCCGGCATCGGGCATGAATTTCGTCGCATCGACCACCCGCAGGTCCGATGCCCCCAGTTCGCGTTCCAGCCATTCCGTTGACACCAAGGCGTCCATGTCATGCTCCTGTTACGACCCGCGGGGAACCTTGTTGTCCTGTCCCTCCGTCGGCCATCCTGCTGCGGCTTTGCTTTCCGGGGAAGACGATCAGCCTATGCCTCCACCGGCGCTTTTTCAAGCGCACGGCTGCTGTGCCCCAGCCGATGCTGCGCTGCAACAGAAAAGGGTCGAAAAGCCTGAAACGGCTAGAGTGCGCGCCGCATCGCGGTCGCGCGCGCGGCGGGACGATCGACGGCGTAGGAGGGCCGGTCGAGCGGCAGCGGCGCCAGCTTGTCGCCGGTCCCCGGCGCCGGTCCCCGGCCGAGGACGAAGGTGCCGGCGACCTGCCCGAAGGCGTCGGCATCGCCCTCCCAATGATAGGTGACGTCGAAGACGAGCACCGGCACCAGCATCGGCTTGCCGCCGATCATCAGCGGCTCGACGCTGGCGCGGGGCAGCATCACCTCGGTCGTCAGCGCCTCGCTCGCCCCGGGGGCGAGCGAAATGTCGTCGCGCAGCACGCTGCCTCCCGCACCGTCGAAGAAGCGCATCACCACCCCTTCCTGCATCGCCGACCCCTGGTTGAGCGCGATGCGCACCATCAAGCCGGTCGCCGCAACCGACCCGCGATTCGCGAGATCGAGCACGAAACCGACGACCAGATTCTCCGCCGTCATGCGAATCGCCCGCACGTCAAGTGTCATCGCCACCTCGGCGCGCTGCTCGGCGGCGGGGCGCGTGACGAGCGGCGACGCGGCGGCCGGGGTCTCGGCGGGCCGCGGGGCCTCGACCGGGCGCGGAGGCGGCGGCGCGGCGGGGCGGACGGGCGGCGTGGCCGCGCGCGGCATGGGGGGCGATGGCGTATGCGGCTTCGCAGGCTCGTCGGGCACGCCGCCCGCGAGTTCGGGGCGTCGCCGCCAATACCAGACACCCGCCGCCACAGCCGCCAGCGCGGCGAGCAGCCAGGCCCAGATCGGCGTGCCGCCGCTATCGGACCCCGCCGCCGGAACCGCCGCGACATCGTCGGCAGTCGAGGAAGCCGGGCCGCTGTCTGCAACCGATGGCGACAGATCGGCCGACGAGGGCGGCGCGGGCGCTGCACCCGTCGGCGCCGCGTCCGTTGTCGCGGGGGCCGCCGCGACTGGCGCGCTGTCGGGCGTGGCACGCGTTGGCGCGGGCGCCTCGCGGCGCGCCGGCGCGGGTGCGGGAGTCGGCGCCGGGGTCGCGCGCGTCGGCTGGGTCGGCACGATGCGCGGCGCGGTCGGCTGCGGCGCGGGAGTCGGCACGCCGCGGCGCTCGCCCGGCGCGAGTGGCGCCAGGCCGTTGTCGGCGGGACCCTGCACCCCCGACTGACGGCCGTCGTCGGCGGGGCGCAGGCGGAAATCGCTCAGGCCGCCCGGCGCGGGCGCGGGGGTCGGGGCGGGCGACGGCGTCTCCGTTTGCTGCGCGCGCGCGGGAGCCATTCCGCCCACGACGAGCGCGAGCGCGATCAGCGGCAAGCACGCCGCTTCGCCTGTCCGACCGAATTTCGTCTTCGTCATTCCTTGCCCAGGGCCCGATCGTTCCATCCCGTCCGCGCCTTGAACGGGCGCTGAACCCGGCCGGTCATCGACGGATGACATGGGCCGCGCGCCGCACTAGACGGTTTCCATGAGTGATTCCAGCCATCCCCCGCTCGTGCCCAAACATCTCGGCCAATCGAGCGAACTTCCTGCCTCACCCGAGGCTGCGGTGCTCGACTATGTGCCGAATCCGCGCCACGGCGAGCTGTATCTGGTGCGCTTCGCCGCGCCCGAATTCACCTCGCTCTGCCCGGTGACCGGCCAGCCCGATTTCGCGCACCTCGTCATCGACTATGCGCCGGGCGAGACGATCGTCGAATCGAAGAGCCTCAAGCTCTTCCTGTCGAGTTTCCGCAACCACGCGGGCTTCCACGAGGATTGCACCGTCGGCATCGGCCGGCGCCTGTTCGATGAGATGCAGCCCCGGTGGCTGCGCATCGGCGGCTATTGGTACCCGCGCGGCGGTATCCCGATCGACGTCTTCTGGCAGTCGGGCCCGCCGCCCGCCGACCTGTGGCTCCCCGACCAGGGCGTCGCCGCCTATCGCGGACGAGGCTGAGCGTTACCCCTGCGAAAGCGAGCGACGAGAGAAATACTGGCTTTTCGCAACTTTCATCTTTCCGTCACACTCTGTTGACACTAGTGTCAACGTCATGACCGCCGCCGCGACCCCGCACGACCACGACATCACCGTCGGAGCCGACCAGATCGACTTCATGGGGCATGTCAACAACGCCCATTATCTGAGCTGGGTGCAGGAAGCGGTGCTCGCCCACTGGCGCAAGATCGCGCCGCCCGAGGCAGTGGCGCAGCATCTGTGGGTCGCGCTGAAGCACGAGATCACCTATCGCCGCCCCGCCTTCCTCGACGACCGCGTGATCGCGACGGTGATCCTCGAAAAGGTGCAGGGCGCGCGCGCCTTCTACGAAACGGTAATCAAGCGCGGCGAGGAGGTGCTCGCCGAGGTCAAGTCGAGCTGGTGCTGCATCGACGCCGAAACGCTGCGCCCGGCGCGCCTCGCGAGCGAGGTGGTCGCGCGCTTCTTCCCGAACGAAAAAGTCTAGCGTCGCGGCCGTCAGCGGCCCTCGGCGGAAAGCCGCATGCGGAGCGGCTGCAACTCGCGTTCGGGCACGCGGCCGAGCGAGGCCGCGGGCTTGCCGTCGCGAAGCCGCTTGCGGTCCTTTTCCGAAGGCTCGACCCGCCGCACGCGCACCGGCGCGTGCCCCTGCGCCTTGATGCCGAGTTCCTCCGCCGCGCCGCGCGACAGGTCGATGATCCGCCCGCGCGAGAATGGCCCGCGGTCGTTGACCCGCACGATGATCCGCCGCCCGGTGTCGAGCGCGGTCACCTCGACATAGGTCGGCAGCGGCAAGGTCGTGTGCGCGGCGGTGATCCAGCCGGGGCGGAATTTTTCGCCGTTCGCGGTGCGGTTGCCCGATTCATTCCCGTACCAGCTCGCATAGCCGAGCGCGTCATAGGCGGGCGCGGCGGCGGGCACATAGGTGGTCCCGCGCACCGAATAGGGCTTGCCGATCCGCACCGGCGCATCGCTGACCGGCCGGAAATTGCCGCCGGCGCAAGCCGACAGCATCAAGGCGGCCGCCGCGCTCGCCGATCGGATAATCAAACCCCGTCGCATCGGATCGACCGTAGAGGCGAAGCGCGCGGGGATAAAGGGGTATGGCGGGTCGGGGGTGGGGAGAGCTTACATCCCCCACCATCGTCATTCCCGCGAAAGCGGGAACCCAGAATGGGGTCAGCCGACCCACGCTCTGGGTTCCCGCTTTCGCGGGAATGACGAAGTTATGAGATGCCGAGTCGACAGCCCCCTACGCCGCCTCGAACCGGATCGGCAGCCGCTTGAGTCCGCCGACGAACACCGATTCGACCCGCGCCGGCTCGCCCGCCAGTTCGAGCGATTTCAATCGCGGCAGCAATTCCTCCATCAAAATCCGCATCTCCATCCGCGCCAGATGCTGCCCCAGGCAGACATGCGCGCCGAAGCCGAAGGCGATCTGCTGGTTTTTCGCGCGGTCGGGGTCGAAGGCGAAGGGGTCGGCGAACACCGCCTCGTCGCGGTTCGCCGAGACATAGTTGAGCATCAGCCAGTCGCCCTCGCGGATCGTCTGCCCGCCCAGCTCGACGTCCTCGCGCGCGCTGCGCATGAAATGCTGCACCGGGGTCGACCAGCGGATCGCCTCCTCCATCAGTCCCGCCTTGTCGACCGCCGCATCGCGGAAGCGCGCGAACAGCGCCGGGCTCTTCGCCAGCTCCATCATCGCGCCAGCGGTCGAGGCGCTCGTCGTGTCGTGGCCCGCCGTCGCGACGATCATATAATAGCCCGCGAGTTCGCGATCGGGGATTTGCCCGCCGTCGATCGTCGCATTGGCGATCACCGTCGCGATGTCCTCGCGCGGGTTCGCGCGGCGGTCGGCGGTGAGTTCGCGGAAGTAATTTTCGAAATCGGCGATCACATAATGGAGCATCGCGATCGCCTGCTCGGTGCTCTTGATCGCCTCGCGCCCGCGGTTGAGCTCGGGGTCGGTCGATCCGAACAGCTGCTGGGTCAGCATCAGCATCCGCGGCTCGTCTTCGGCTGGCACCCCCAAAATGTCCATGATCACGCGCAGCGGATAATGCGCCGCGACGTCGCGCGCGAAATCGCATGTCCCGCCCAGCGACAGCATGTGATCGACCGTTTCGCGGGCGAGCTGACGGATGCGGTCTTCGACGATCCGCAGATTCTTCGGCATGAACCAGCCCTGCGTCAGCAGCCGGTATTTCATGTGATCGGGGGCGTCCATCTGCACCAGCGAGCGGATCAGATGCCCGTCGCCCCCCGGCGTCGCGGCGCGCGCGAGCGCCTCACCGTTGCGGTCGGTCAGCACCGTCGGGCGGATGCCGTTCGCGAAACGCTGCGGATCGCGGCTGATCGCCATGATGTCGGCGTGGCGCGTGACGAGCCAGAAGGGATCGTGGGTCGGATTCTCGGCGACCGCCAATGGCGCGTTGGCACGCGCCCAGGCGAGCTGTTCGTGAAGCGGCTCCCACGCGGCATAGGCGGTGGGGTCGATGACCGCGGCGGCAACCTCTCCGGGCAATATAGGTTTTGTCATGCAACGAAACTGCCGCAAGAAAGACCGTCTGTCGAGGCTGAACGGACGCCCGTCGAATAGAGGCCGTGACGCCCCGGCCCGCAGGGCCTAGGCCCTGCAACATTATTACTCGAGTCTGAAATAACGGGGAAGATGCCATGAAATTTACCACGCGCCACCTGCTGCTCGCGACGCTGTCGTCGCTGAGCCTCGCCGCCGCCGGCCCCGCTCTCGCGCAGGACGCCGCCCCCGCCGCGACCCCTGCGGCGACCGCCGCCCCCGCGCCGCTCGCCGACAGCGTGCCGAGCCAGCTTCCGCGCATCGCGCGCCCGTCGCATTACGACATCGCGGTCACCCCCGACGCCAAGGCGCTGACCTTCACCGGCCGCGCCGCCATCGACCTCGACCTGTTCGAAAGCTCGAGCGTCATCACGATGAACGCGCTCGACCTGACCTTCGCCAGCGCGAGCCTCGCGAAGGCCGACGGGTCGGGCAAGGTCCCGCTGACCGTGACGGTCGACGCGGCGGCGCAGACCGTCACCTTCACCGCACCCGCCGCGCTGGCGCCCGGGAAATACAGGCTGACGACCGATTACAAGGGCGTCATCAACACCCAGGCGAACGGCCTCTTCGCCCTCGACTATCCCGACAAGGCGACCGGCGAGCCGCGCCGCGGCCTGTTCACCCAGTTCGAGGCGCCCGACGCGCGCCGCTTCGTGCCCAGCTTCGACGAGCCGAGCTACAAGGCGACCTTCACCCTGACCGCCACCGTCCCGGCGGATCAGCTCGCGGTGAGCAACATGCCGGTCGAGCATGAGATGCCGGCCGCGAACGGCATGAAGATGGTGCATTTCGGCACCTCGCCCCAAATGTCCTCCTACCTCCTCTTCTTCGGCGTCGGCGATTTCGAGCGGATGGCGAAGAAGAGCGAGAGCGGCGCCGAGGTCGGCATCGTCTCGCCCAAGGGATCGGGCGAGCAGGCGCGCTTCGCGCTCGACAGCCTCGGCCCGCTGCTCACTTATTATGGCGACTATTTCGGCCAGCCCTATCCGCTGCCCAAGCTCGACAATATCGCCGGACCCGGCCAGTCGCAATTCTTCGGCGCGATGGAGAATTGGGGCGCGATCTTCACCTTCGAGCGCATCCTGCTCGACGACCCCGCGATCACCAGCGAGGCGACGCGGCAGGGCATCTATGGCGTCCAGGCGCACGAGACCGCGCACCAGTGGTTCGGCGATCTGGTGACGATGGCGTGGTGGGACGACCTCTGGCTCAACGAAGGCTTTGCGAGCTGGATGGCGACCAAGGTCACCGACCATTATCACCCCGAATGGCAGCCGCTGCTGACCCGCGTCGACGGGCGCGAGCGCGCGATGGGGCTCGACGCCTACAAGACCACCCACCCGATCCTGCAGACGATCCGCACCGTCGAGGACGCCAACCAGGCGTTCGACGCGATCACCTATCAGAAGGGCGAGGCGGTCATCTCGATGCTCGAGGCCTATGCCGGCGAGGATGTGTGGCGCGACGGGCTGCGCCGCTACATGGCCGCGCACAAATATGCCAACAGCCGCACCGACGACCTGTGGAACGCCGTCGAGGCGGCGGGCGCCAAGGGGCTGACGGGAATCGCGCACGACTTCACCGGCCAGCCGGGCATCCCGCTGATCCGCATGACTGGCAGCAAGTGCGAGGGCGGTATCAATGTCATCAGTGTGACCCAGGGCGAATTTTCGCGCGACCGCCGCGACACTATCGACGCCGAAGGGCACCGCTGGCGGGTGCCGATGCTCGTCCGCACGATCGGCGGCAAGGACCAGCGCGTCGTCATTCGTGACGGCAAGGAATTGATTAAAGCCGATAATTGCGGCGCCACCATCCTTAACGGCGGTCAACTCGGCTATTTCCGTACCCTCTACACCCCCCAGGCCCTCGACGCGCTGCGCAGCACTTTCGCCAACATCCAGCCGATCGACCAGCTCGGCCTGATCAGCGACAATTTCGCGCTCTCGATCGCCGGCTATCAGCCGATGGGCGCCGCGCTCGGCCTGCTCGCCGCAGCGCCGGCCGACGCCAATCCCTATGTGCTGAGCGAGGCGGCTGGCCGCTATGCGCAGCTTCATGCGACCTTCGACGGCGATGCGGCAACGCAGGCGGCGATTGCGGCGCGCGGCGCGGCGGCGCTGCGTCCGGCGCTGACCCGCCTCGGCTTCGATCCGAAGCAGGGCGAGCCCGCGCTCGACGCGGTGCTGCGCGCCGACGTGATTCGCGCGCTCGGCGCGATGGGCGACGCGGCCGTGCTCGCCGAGGCACGCCGCCGCTTCGCGCTGCTCGACAGCGATCCGAAGGCGCTCGACGGCCCGGCGAAGGCGCTGTGGCTCGATATCGTCGCGACCAACGCCAGCGCCGCCGACTGGGACAAGCTGAACCGGCTGGCCCAGGCGAGCAAGTCGACGGTCGAGCGCAGCACGCTCTACACCCTGCTCGGCGCCGCGAAGGACGACGCGCTTGCGCAGCGCGCGCTCGACCTGTCGCTGACCGCCGAGCCGGGCAAGACGACGAGCGCCGCGATCATCGGCCGCGCCGCCCGTCATCACGCCGACACGACGGTCGCCTTCGTCGACGCGCATCAGGCCGAGGTCGACAAGCTGATCGACGCCTCAGCGCGCGTCCGCTTCCTCGCCGGCCTCGCGATGAACTCGGACGATCCGGCGATGGTCGCGCAGCTCGAAAAGAAGGCGGCCGGTCTGCCCGCCGACGTCCGCAAGCCCTATGAGCGCACGATCGCGGTGCTCAAGGAGCAGGCCGAGAGCAAGCCGCGCATCCAGGCCGAAACCAAGGCCTGGCTCGCGGGGAAGTAGGCCGGCTCGCCGCCTCCGCTCAGGCGGGGACGGCGGCCGCGCCGCCGGGCATGGCGCTCTGCCATTCGGCGAGCGCGCGGCGGATCATGGTCTTCAGCGCCTCGCCCTGCCGCCGCCACGCCGCGGCGTGCGCGCCGGTCCATACCGCCCCGGCGGCGCGGCCAAGTTCGTCGATCGTCAGGTCGACGAAGGCGTCATATTCGTCCGCCGGCAGCGCGCCGTAATTGCGGTGCGTCACGACCAGCTCGGCGACGAGCGGCCAGACCCAGCCTTCGCCGGCCGCGAGCCCGAACAATATCTGCAGCGTCTCGTCGGTCATCCGCCGCGACGCGGCGTCGAGGTTCAGGAAGGCCGGGCGCCGTTCGGGGTAAGCGGCGAGGAAGCGCTCGAACAGCGCGTGGCGGATATCGATGCCGGCGTCGGCGACGGCCATAAGGCTCGCCTCCATCAGCGCGGCATCGCCGCCATCGCTCATTTGAACAGGCTGCCCAATATCCCGCGCATCAGCTGGCCGCCGAGCTTGCCCGCCATCTGGCGGCCGATGCTCGTCGCGGCCGAGCGCGCCGCCGACTGGACCATCTTTTCGGCCATGCTCGGCTTCGCGGCCTCGCGCGCCGCGGCGCGCTCCTGCTGGAGCCGGACGCGCTCCTCGGCCGCCTTGCGTTTCGCCTCTTCCTTGGCGGCGATCGCGGCCTGCTTGTCGGCTTCTTCCTTCGCCTTCGCCTCGGCCGCCGCGGCCTGCGCCTGCTCGGCCTTGGCGGCGAGCAGTTCCTCGGCGCTCTCGCGGTCGACCACCGTGTCATATTTGCCCGCGACCGGCGAGATCGACTGGATGATCGCGCGCTCCTTCGGCTCCAGCGGCCCGGCGCGCGAGCAGGGCGGCTTGATCAGCGTGCGCTCGACCGGCGAGGGCGCACCGTCGGCCATCAGCAGCGACACCAGCGCCTCGCCGACCTTGAGCTCGGTGATCTCGCGCTCGACATCGACCTTCGGGTTGGGGCGGAAGGTTTCGGCGGCGGCCTTCACCGCCTTCTGGTCGCGCGGAGTGAAGGCGCGCAGCGCGTGCTGGACGCGGTTGCCGAGCTGGCCCGCGACCGCCTCGGGCACGTCGATCGGGTTCTGCGTCACGAAATAGACGCCGACGCCCTTCGAGCGGATCAGGCGGACGACCTGTTCGATCTTATCGGTCAGCGCGGGCGGCGCGTCGTCGAACAGCAGATGCGCCTCGTCGAAGAAGAAGACGAGCTTCGGCTTGTCGGGGTCGCCGACCTCGGGCAGCGTCTCGAACATCTCGGAGAGCAGCCAGAGCAGGAAGGTCGCGTAGAGCTTGGGGCTCGCCATCAGCTTGTCGGCGGCGAGGACGTTCACATAGCCGCGGCCCTGGTCGTCGCAGCGGATCATGTCCATGATGTCGAGCGCGGGCTCGCCGAAGAAATGGTCGCCGCCCTGGCTTTCGAGGCTGAGAAGCTGGCGCTGGATCGTGCCCACCGTCGCCTTCGACACATTGCCGTATTTGGTGGTCAGCTCGTCGGCATTCTCGGCGCACCAGGCGAGCATCGCCTGCAGGTCGCCCATGTCGAGGAGCAGCATATTCTGCTCGTCGGCGACCCTGAACGCGATCGCGAGCACGCCTTCCTGCACCTCGTTCAGCCCCATCAGCCGTGCGAGCAGCAGCGGCCCCATTTCGGAGATGGTGGTGCGGATCGGATGGCCCTGCTCGCCGAACAGGTCCCAGAAGATCACCGGATTGTCGCGATAGGCCCAATCGCTATCGCCGATCTCGGCGGCGCGCTTGGCGAAGGGCTCGTGCGTCTTCGCGGTCGGGCTGCCCGCCATCGCGATGCCCGACAGGTCGCCCTTCACGTCGGCGACGAACACCGGCACGCCGACCGCCGAAAAGCCCTCGGCGAGCCCCTGCAAGGTCACCGTCTTGCCGGTGCCGGTCGCCCCGGCGATCAGTCCGTGCCGGTTCGCGCGCTTGAGCACGAGCGACTGGCGGGGCCCGTCGGCCGCACCGCCGCCGCCGAGGCCGAGATAGATTTCAGTCGCTTCGCCGCCTTCGCTCACTTGATGTCCTCCGCTCTGGAAACCTGCCACAAGGTCTAGAGCGGAGGGGGATGGGAGGCAATCGGCAAACCCGGCCCGCTAAGGTGCCTAAAGCCGCAATAGCGCCGCATGCGCGCATCGCAAGCGGTGGCCAGCGACCGGTTTCGGTCCAATCCGATGTGATCCCCGGCGAAAGCCGGGGTCCAGAGCGTAACCGCGCAGCGCCGGCTTTCCAACGCCCTGGACCCCGGCTTTCGCCGGGGATCACCACGCGGGCGGTAGCGGATGTTCCGCGTCCCAACCTTCGTCATTCCCGCAAAAGCGGGAATCCAGAGGCGGGATCGGCCGACGCGCGCTCTGGGTTCCCGCTTTCGCGGGAATGACGAATATGGGAGCAAGTTCGCTCCCCCAAAGGCCGAACCCCTCACCCCATGATGAAGGCGTTCAATTTGTTGCCGTCGGGGTCGCGGAAATAGCCCGCATAGAAGCCCTCGCCGCGCGGCCCCGGCGCCCCTTCGTCGGTGCCGCCGTTGGCGAGCGCGATGTCGTAGAGGCGCTGGACCTGCGCCTCGTCCTTCGCCTCCAGCGCAACCATCACGCCGTTGCCGACGCTCGCGGCGTTGCCGTCATAGGGCTTGGTCAGGCCGATCCCGGCGCCGCCGCCTTCCTTGCCCCACGCGATGAAGCCGTCGAACTCCATCATCCGCGGCACGCCCAGTTCCGCCGCGATCGCATCGTAAAAGACCGCCGCCCTGGCGAGGTCGTTGGTTCCCAGCGTCACATAACCGATCATCGCTTTTCTCCCGACTCGTGACTGATGGAACATAATAGGAACATTTTCTGCGCCGCGCAAAGAAAAAGGGCGCCCGATCCGAAGATCGCGGGCGCCCTTGTCCAAGGTCCTGAGCGGGCGGTTTATTTCCCGTCGATGCGGATCGGGATGAACGCCGGCGGCTGGCCGCGGCGCAGGATTTCGAGCAGCACCGCGTTGCGGCCCGCCTTCTTCGCGTCGGCGAGCGCCTTCGACAGGCCCTCGCTGGTCGTCACCTGGGCGCGGTTGACGCTGAGGATCACGTCTCCGCGGCGCAGGCCCTTGCGGCCCGCGTCGCTGCTGCCGCCGACCGCGGCGATGACGAGGCCCTTCGTGGTCCGCTCGACGCCGATATCGCCCGCGATCGCGGGGGTCAGCGGCTGCACCGCCATGCCGAGCTGATCCTGGATCGCCTGGTCGGCGGTCCCCTTCGGATCCTCGGGCATCGTCTGCTCTTCCTCGGGGTCGAAGCTGCCGCCCGTCAGTTCCTCCTCGGGCGGCCGCGTGCCGACCGCGGCGTTGATCGTCATCGTCTTGCCGTCGCGGATGACCTCGAGCGGGATGCGCGTCCCGGGCTTCACATTGGCGATCAGATAGGACAGCGTCTGCTGCGGCGTGACGTCCTTGCCGTCGACCTTGGTCACCACGTCGCCGCGCTTCAGCCCGGCCTTCGCCGCCGGTCCGCCGTCCTCGACGCGCTGGATGATCTCGCCGCGGTCCTTGGGCAGGCCGAGCGCGGCGGCGAAATCCTCGCCCACCGGCGCGATGCCGATGCCCAGATAGCCGCGCTGCGGCGTTTCTCCGGCCTTGAGCGCCGCGATCACGGGCGCCGCGGCGTCGGCAGGGATGGCGAAGTTGACGCCGATGTTCGCGCCGACGGGCGAAATCAGCATATTGTTGATGCCGACGACATTGCCTTGAAGGTCGAACAGCGGGCCGCCCGAATTGCCGCGGTTGATCGCGGTATCGGTCTGGATATAGCGGTCATAGGCGCCGCCGCTGCCGATGTTGCGCTGCACCGCCGAGATGATCCCCGCGGTGACGGTCGAGCCGAGGCCGAGCGGGTTGCCGATCGCGACCACCCAGTCGCCGACGCGCGCCTTGTTGCTGTCGCCGAAACGCACGAAGGGCAGGCCCGTCGCGTCGATCTTGAGCAGCGCGAGGTCCGAGGTCGCGTCGCGGCCGACGATCTTCGCGCGATATTCCTTCTGGTTGGTCAGCGTGACCGTGACCTCGTTCACCTGCTCGCCGCGCGGGCCGCCGGTGATGACGTGGTTGTTGGTGACGATATAGCCGTCGTCCGAGATCAGGAAGCCCGATCCGCCGCCCTGCTGTTCCTGGGTGATCGGCTCGCGCGTTCCGGCGAAGGGATTGAGCCGCACGCCCAGCGTGACCTCCTGCTTGGTCGAGATGTTGACCACCGCGGGCTGGAGCTGTTCGACGAGGTCGGCGAAGCTTTCGGGTGCGCCCGAGCGGGGCACGACCTTGGCGATCTCGCTCTTCTCGTTCTGCGCCACCTGCGCCCCGACGGGCGATTGGGTGACGAGTGCCAGCGCCGTCCCGCCCACGAGCAGCGCCGAAGTGATGCCATATACATAACGCACGATTGCAATTCCTCTTCGTCTAGGGTCCAGCGTTTCCCGGCGGCGGCTGTCTGCTCCCGGGTGGCTGAACGACGTTTGAACATGAACGGCGGTTGCACAAGCCGTTCATTCAGCGGTCGCGCGGCCGTCAGTCGCCGTGGAACCGCTTCAGATATTCATTGTCGGGCGACAGGATGATCGAGGTCGCGCCACTGCTGTTCTCACCCAGGAAGGTCTGGCGATAGCTCTGCATGGCGCGATAGAAATCATAGAATTCGGGATCCTTGCCATAGCTCGCGGCATAGATGCGCGCCGCCTCGCCGTCGGCGTTGCCGCGGATGATCTGGGCTTCCTTCTGGCCCTCGGCGCGGATCGCCGTCGCCTCCTGCTCGCGCGCGGTGCGCATCCGGTTGTAGGCGGCGTCGAGCGTCGCGCCTTCGGGAAGGTCGGCGCGCTTGATCCGGACGTCGATGATCTCGGCCCCATATTTGCGGGCCTCGCGGTTGAGCGCGACCTGTATATTGTCCATCACCGCACCGCGTTCGGGCGACAGCAGGGTCGCGAAGGTGCGCTTGCCCAGCTCGTTGCGCAACGAAGAACCGAGGATCGTCGCGAGCTGCTGCTGCAATCGGTCCTCGGTGCGGATCGCGGTGTACATCCGCACCGGATCGGTGATGCGGAAACGGGCGAAGGCGTCGACCTGCAGCCGCTGCTGGTCGGTCGAGAGCACCTGCTGGCGTTCCATGTTGATGCCCAGGATGCGCTTGTCGATGATCTGGATATTGTCGAAGAAGGGAATGCGGAGCACGAGCCCCGCGCCCGAATGGCCGAAATCCTCGCCCTTCTTATATTTGTTCACCGTCGCCTCGATCTCGCCGAAGCGCAGGATGAGCGCCTGCTTGTCCTCGGGCACGACCGAAACGGTCATCGAGATGAGGACGAGCAGCGCAAGAACGGCAATCAGCAGCCGCATGGGCCGGCGGAGCAGAGTCTCGAACATCACTGGCCTCCCTTCGCCACGGAATCGGCGGCGGCACGCCGCTGCACCTCGGGAAGCGGCAGATAAGGGGTCACGCCGCGCGGCTCGACGATCGTCTTGTCGGCCTTCGACAACACCGCCTCCATCGTCTCGTAATAGAGGCGGCGGCGCGTGACCGCGGGCGACAGCTTGTACTGTTCGTAAATCTTGTCGAACGCCGCGGTCTGGCCCCGCGCGCCTTCGAGCACCTGCTGCTCGTAAGCCCGCGCGAGGTTGATCGCCGATTCGCGCTCCTGCCGCGCCGCGGTCACTTCCTTGAACGCCTCGTCGACCTGCTTCGGCGGGTCGGCCTGGCGGATCGCGATGCCCTGGATCAGCACGCCGGCGCGATACTGGTCGAGCAGGTCCTGCATGCGCTGCTGCACCTGCGATTCGATCTCCACGCGGCCGGGACCGATCGCCTGGACGAGGTCGAAATTGGCGACCGTCGCGCGCATCGAGCTCTCGGCGACCTCGCGAATCGTGTCCTCGGGCTCGGCGAGCTGGAAGATGAAAAGCTCCGGATCGCGGATCGACCAGCGGACCTCATAGGCGAGATCGACGATGCTCTGGTCGCGGGTCAGCACGAAATTCTCGTCGGTCGCATTGGGCGAACCGATCGCCATCGTGCGGATCGCGCGAACATCCTCGAGCCGGATGCGCTCGAACGGCGGCGGAAGGGTGAATTTGACGCCCGGGCCGACGGTGCGCGAATAGCTGCCGAGGCGCGTGACGACGCCTTCCTTTTCGGGCGGCACGACATGGACGGTCGAGAAGAGGAGGACGACGGCGACGATCGCGAGGATCGCCCATTTCCACCACCGCGCCGACGCCGACAGGTCGAACCCGTCCCCGCCGCCGCCCGATCCGCCCCCGCCGCCGAAGCTGCCGCGCCCCTTGCGCAGCAGTTCGTCGAGCGCGGAGGGGCCGCGCGGCTTGCGCCCGCGCGCGGTGTCGGCAGGGTCGGGCGTGACCCAGGGATTGCGCGGGCCGGGCTTCTTGCCGCCGCCCTTTCCGTCGTCGCCGTCCTTGGGACCATTGCCCCACGGGCTGTTCGCCATCTGGCTGATCGAATCGAAAATTCGCCGCAATCCCCCCGGAGTGCGGCGCCCTATCGTACCGTCATTGTCGTTGCTCATGCTGCAGTTATAGGGTCGGCGGGCGCGATTAACAGGGGGGTCGCGCGAAAATGGCTGGCATTCCCCCGCGCCATGCCTATTTCGCCGGGGCATGACCGACATCGCTCCCCTCGCCAGCATCGCCACCGACCTCAGCGGCGGCCGCACCTCGGGCCTCCGCTTTCTCGACGATGCGGGCACGCTCGCGATCGTCCTCGACGTCACCGGATTGGCCGAAAGCGATCGCAAGCCGCTTGAGGAAAAGCTGCGCGCCGGGCTGCTCGCGCGGTCAGGCGTCGCCGAGGTCCGCATCGCGATGACCGCGGAGAAGAAGGCGCTGACAATCATCGCGGTCGGCAGCGGCAAGGGCGGGGTCGGCAAATCGACCCTCGCCGCCAACCTCGCGGTCGCGCTCCAGCGGCGCGGGGTTAAGGTCGGGCTGGTCGACGCCGACATCTATGGCCCCTCGCTCCCCAGGCTGCTCGACAGCGAGGGCGTCAAGCCCGAGGCGCGCGGGTCGAAGCTGGTTCCCGTCCCCAACGCCTATGGCGTACCGATGCTGTCGACCGGGCAGATCGCGGCGCCCGGCCAGGCGATCGCGTGGCGCGGCCCGATGGCGGGGAAGGCCCTGGAGCAGCTCGTCGACGCGAGCTGGGGCGACATCGACACGCTGGTCGTCGACCTGCCCCCCGGCACCGGCGACGTCCAGCTCACCATGATCCAGCGCCACAAGCCCGCGGGCGCGGTGATCGTGTCGACCCCGCAGGACCTCGCGCTGATCGACGCCGCGCGCGCGATCAGCCTGTTCGAGCAGGCCGACGTGCCGATCGTCGGGCTCGTCGAGAATATGGCGGGCTATGCCTGCCCGCACTGCGGCGAGGTCAGCGATCCGTTCGGCAGCGGCGGCGCCGAGGCGGCGGCGAAGGCGATGGGGCTCGATTTCCTCGGCCGCGTTCCGCTCGCGATGGGCATCCGCCTCGCGAGCGACGGCGGCGTTCCTCCCGCGGCGGGAACCGACCCCGCGGGCGAGCCGTTCCACGCCGTGGCGGCGAAGGTCGCCGACTGGCTCGACGCACGAAAGGGACGCTGAATGGCGATCAACGACGAAGGCGAGATCCGCGAACTGCTGGGCCGGCCGCGCCGCATCGCGGTGGTCGGCGCCTCGCCGAACCCGGCGCGCGCCTCGAACGAGGTGCTCGGCTTCCTCGTCCGCCAGGGGCATGACGTGATCGCGGTCAATCCGGGGCACGCGGGCAAGACGATCCACGGCGCCCCCGTCGTCGCGACCCTCGCCGACGTCGAGCCGCCCGCCGAGATTGTCGACATCTTCCGCAACAGCGCCGAAGCCGGCCGGGCGGTCGACGACGCGATCGTCCACGGCGCGAAGGCGGTGTGGATGCAGATCGGCGTGATCGACGAAGCCGCGGCGAAGCGCGCCGCCGATGCGGGGCTGATCGTCGTGATGGACCGCTGCCCCATGGTCGAGATTCCGCGGCTGGGACTGCTGCGATAGGGTCAATCGTCGCCCCTGCGAAGGCAGGGGCCGCTATCGGCCTTGCGCCATGTTGCCAGCGGCCCCTGCCTTCGCAGGGGCGACGGAGAAATATAGGCTTTGCCTCCCCTTCGCGCCCCGACTATCAGCAGCGGGCATGGGCGGCATTCGCGACACGGTGGGGAGGAAATCGGGGCGGGCGCCGCTGGTCACGCGCCGCTCGCTGCTGATCGGCGCGACCGCCGCCGGTGGGCTCGCGCTTGCCTGGTCGGTGTGGCCGCGCGATTACCGGCCGAACCTCACCGCCGCCCCCGACGAGCATATCTTCAACGCCTTTCTGAAAATCGGCGACGACGGCCATATCAGCGCGGTCGTCCCGCAGTGCGAGATGGGCCAGGGCGTCACCACGCTGCTGCCGCAGATCATGGCCGACGAGCTCGGCGCCGACTGGCGGACGATCGCCGTGGAGACTGCGCCGATCAGCCCGCTCTATGCCAACACGCTGCTGGTGGACGAGGATAGCGCGGCCTTCATGCCGCGTGCCGGCGTCCCCGATTTCGTGCAGGACGTGCGAAGCTGGGCGCGGCGCGAATGGGCGGTGCGCCACGCGGTGATGCTGACCGCCAACTCGTCGTCGGTGCGGATGTTCGAGGCGCCGTGCCGCGACGCCGCGGCGCAGGCGCGCGCACTGCTGATGATGGAGGCGGCGCGGCGCTGGGACGCGAACTGGGAGGATTGCGACACGCAGGACGGCTTCGTCCTCCTTGGGCAGAAGCGGCTGCGCTTCGGCGAGCTGGCGGCGGGCGCGGCGAAGCTCGAACCGCCCGCGACCCCCGTCTATCGCGCGTCGAGCGCCGACCCGCTCTACGGCAAGGAACTGACGCGGCTCGACCTGCCCGCCAAGGTCGACGGATCGGCGAATTTCGCGGGCGACATCCGCCTGCCCGACATGGTCTATGCCGCGATCCGGCAGGGACCGGTCGGCGTGACGCGGCTCAAGAGCATCGACAGGAAGGCGGGGCTCGCCTCACCCGGCGTGCTGTCCGTCGTCGAGCATGAGCGCTGGGTCGCCGCGGTCGCGCGCAACTGGTGGGCGGCGAACCGCGCGCTCGACCGTTTCGCGCCGGTGTTCGAGACGCGGGGAATCCCGGTGTCGAGCGAGGGCATCGACCGGGCGCTCGAGTCCGCGCTCGCCGCCGACGGCTATCGCATCGCGAAAAAGGGCGACGTCGCCGAGGCGATGGAAGGCCGCACGAAGATTTCCGCCGAATATCTGGTCGCCCCCGCGCTCCACGCGGGGATCGAGACCCGCACCGCGACCGCCGCGGTCGACGGCGAGCGGCTGCGCGTCTGGGTGGCGACGCAAGCGCCCGCACAGTGCCGCGACGCGATCGCCGCCGCGACCGGGCTCGCGCCGGGCGCGGTGACGCTGTTCCCGATGATGGCGGGGGGCTCGTTCGATGCTTGCCTCGACCATAGCGTCGCGGCGCAGGCGGCGATCATCGCGCGGCAGGTGAAGCGCCCGGTGCAGCTCGCCTGGTCGCGCGCCGAAGAGATCATGCGCGTGCCGCCGCGCGCGCCGGCGCGCGCGAAGATGGTCGCGACCTTGAACGCCGCGGGCGGCATCGACGCGCTCGTCAGCCGCATCGCGGTGCCGCCGACCAATCACGAGGTCCGCGCCCGGCTGTTCGATAACCTTCCCGCCGACGCCGCGCAGCGCGAGGCCGCAGGGTCGCCCGACGCCGCCGCGGTCGAGGGCGCCGCCCCGCTTTATGCGATCCCGCATGTCGCGGTCGACCATTGCCCGGCCGACATCGGCCTGCCGACCGCGCGCTGGCGCGGCAACGCCGACAGCTACACCGCCTTCTTCACCGAATGTTTCGTCGACGAGATGGCGGCGCGCGCGGGATCGGATGCGCTGTCCTATCGCATGGCGATGCTCAGCGACGCGCCGCTGCTCGCGCGCTGTCTGCTCACCGCGACGACGCTCGGCGGCTGGGAAGGCGGCATCGCGGGCAGCGCGCAGGGGCTCGCCTGCCACGCGATGCGCGGCAGCTACATCGCGCTAATGGCGACCGCGCGCCAGAGCGACAAGGGGCTGCAGGTCGAACAGCTCGTCGCCGTCGTCGACGCCGGGCGTCTCGTCAATCCGGCGATCGCGCGCCAGCAGGTCGAGGGCGGACTGATCTTCGGCCTCGCCGCCGCGGTCGGCGCGACGACCGACTATCAAGGCGGGGTCGCGACCGCGCGCAAGCTGCACCAGCTCGGGCTCCCCAAATTGTCCCAGACGCCGCAGATATTGATCGAATTTCTCGACAGCGACCGCGAACCCGGCGGGCTGGGCGAGATCGGCGTGCCCGTCGTCGCCCCGGCGATCGCCAACGCGATGTTCGCCGCGACCGGCCGCCGCATCCGCCGCCTTCCCCTGTCGGGGCATCCGGCATGACCGCGGCGCCCGATGTCGGCGTGCTGCTCGTCAACCTCGGCACCCCCGACGCGCCCGAGCCCGGGGCGGTGCGCCGCTATCTCGCCGAATTTCTGTCCGACCGCCGCGTCGTCGAAATCCCGCCGCTCGTCTGGCAACCGATCCTGCGCGGGGCGATCCTCACCACTCGGCCGAGGAAATCGGCGCGCGCTTATGCCGAGGTGTGGACCGATGCGGGGTCACCGCTCGCCGCGATCACGCGCGCGCAGGCGGAGGCGCTGCAGGCGGCGCTCGGCGACGGCGTCCGCGTCACCCATGCGATGCGCTACGGCGCGCCCGCGATCGGCCCGGCGATCGACGCGCTGACCGCCGAAGGGTGCGAGCGCATCCTCGTCGCGCCGCTCTATCCGCAATATTGCGCCGCGACGACCGCGACCGCGGTCGATGCGGCCGGCGACCATCTGAAGCGATTGCGCCGCCAGCCGGCGCTGCGTTTCCTGCCGCCCTATCCGGGCGACCCCGCCTATATCGCCGCGCTGAAGGCGTCGGTCGAAAGCGGCCTCGCCGCGCTCGATTTCGCGCCCGACGTGCTGCTCGCGAGCTTCCACGGCATGCCCGAGCGGACGCGGCGGCTCGGCGATCCCTATCACGACCAGTGCCGCGACACCGCACGCCGCCTGTCCGATGCGCTCGCCCGCCCGGTCGAGGTCGCCTTCCAGTCGCGCTTCGGCCGCGCGAAATGGCTCGAGCCCGCGACTGACGCGACGCTCGCGGCACTGGGCGCGGCGGGACAGAGCGTCGCCGTCTTCGCCCCGGGCTTCGCCGCCGACTGCCTCGAAACGCTCGAGGAACTGGCGATCCGCGGCAAGGCACAGTTCGCGGCGGCGGGCGGGCGCGACTTCGCCTATCTGCCCTGCCTCAACGCTGGCGCGCCGGGGATGGCGCTCATCGAAGCGCTGGTGCGGCGCGAACTCGGCGGCTGGATATAGGGACAACGCTTACCTCCTGTTTAACTCCTTCGCCTAGACTTGGGCCCGCGCGAGTCCCGGCAGCCGCCGGGCGCCAGTTCGGGAGGTCGCCCCATGAGCCAGGTCCAATCGGCAGCGCTGACGCTGGCCGGCGTCACGGCCCTGTTTCTGCTCGCGGTTTTCGCGATCTGGTGGCTGCGCCGCCCGCGCGCCGAGACCGCGCCGCGCATGCCCAAGGCACCCAGGATACCCCGCGAAAGCAAGCTCCCGAAACTGACGCATAAGGCCCGCGATCCCGAACCACCGGTCGAAATCGCCCCGGCGCGCCTCGCGCGGATCAGCGCCAGACCGGTGCTCGACCAGCTCAGCGAGCCCGTGCCGCAGCCAACCGCGCCCAAAGCGCCCGCACCCGCCGCCTCCATCGCGCCGCTGGCGACCGAGACTCCGGCCGCGCCCTCGCTCGAAGCCAGCCTCGAAGCGATGGCGGCGGCGGTCGAGCGACACGCCTCCGCGCCCGACCTCGCGCGCGGCGTCCGGCTGATCCCGCGCATCCCGCCGCGCGACGCGATCCACACCCGAAGCTGGATAGGCGGCCGGCCGCGGCTTCCCGAGGCGGTCGACTGGCCGCGCATCGACGGCGCGCGCGCCGATTTCCTCGCCCAGATCGCCTGCGCCGACCTGCCCGCCGAGCTGTGGGACGGGCTCGGCCCGCGCGACGGCTGGCTCGCCGTCTTCGGCCATCCCGATACCGGCGCAGCGACCGCGCTGCACCTGCCCGAGGCGGGCCCGCCGCGCGAGCCGCCGCACGCGCCTGGCGAGGCGTGGTTCGCTCCCTATGGGGCGCTGCGCTTCGGCGACCTCGCCGCGCTCGCGGTGCGGGCCCTTCCCGAGTGGCCGGTCGACCTCGTCCCCGCAGACGAAACCGCGCCCGACGCGGCCACCGCCGATCCGCTCGCGGGCCGCGATTACGACATCGCCGACCCGGCCTTCCACCCCTTCGACTGGGACACGATGCTCGCGATGGCGGCGATCCTCGAACGGCGCGTGGCGCAGCTCGCGACCGGGGCCGACGCACCCGCCGACGCCAGCGACGAACTGGCGCTCGCGCTCGCCGACGCCGCCGAAGCCAATCGCGAGGCCACGGCGAGCGCCGCCGAGATCATCGGCATCATCCGCGAAAGCGCGAACACGCATGTCTTCACCGCCAGCGATGCGACCGCGGTGATGGCGGCGCTCCACGCGATCCGCTGGATCCATGTCGGATGCGACCCCGATCCCGAAACCGGCGAAGACCATGTCGAGACGCTCGAACTGCCGCTGACCCGCCACCATCCCGGCGCGCCATTGTGGGTCGAGGATTATCGCGCACTGCTGTTCGATCATGCCAAGCACGCCTGGTGCGCCGACCCCGACCGGCTGTCGGCCCCCGCGCGCGCCTGGTTCGAGCCGCTGTGGCAGGCGCTCGGCGCGCGCGAGGCCGCGACGATGGGGCATATCCCCTCGCGCTATCTCGCCGATTTCGACGACGAGCGCGACGCGGTGCTGATCGAGCTGCCGACCAGCGGACTGATGAGCCGCCGCGCGGGCGACGCGGGCAGCGTCGCGCTGATCATCCGCAAGGCCGACCTCGCCGCCGGCGACTTTTCGCGCCTCCGCACGCAGCGGATGAACTGACGCGCGATAGGGTCCTGAATAGCTTTGCGATTGACGTAACGGTCAACTTGCGGGGCCATGCGCCGCATCCTAATCAAGAGCCAATAGACTCATGTGGGAGAGCAGCAGACATGGCACGCATCGCAATCGTCACCGGCGGCAGCCGCGGCATCGGGGAAGCGATCTCGCTGAGGCTTCAGGCGGACGGCGTCACCGTCGTCGCCAACTATGCCGGCAACGACGAAAAGGCGAAGGCCTTCACCGATCGCACCGGCATCCCGGCGTATAAATGGGACGTCGGCGACCATCAGGCGTGCCTCGACGGCTGCGCGCGCGTCGCCGCGGAGGTCGGTCCGGTCGACATCGTCGTCAATAACGCCGGCATCACCCGCGACGGCACGCTCGCGCGGATGACCTACGACGACTGGCACGACGTCATGCGCATCAACCTCGGCGGCTGTTTCAACATGGCGAAGGCCTGCTTCCCCGGCATGGTCGAGCGCGGCTGGGGCCGCATCGTCAACATCGGGTCGATCAACGGCCAGGCGGGGCAATACGGCCAGGTCAATTACGCCGCCGCCAAGTCGGGCATCCACGGCTTCACCAAGGCGCTCGCGCAGGAAGGCGCGAAGAAGGGCGTCACCGTGAACGCGATCGCGCCGGGCTATATCGACACCGACATGGTCGCCGCGGTCCCCGCACCGGTGCTCGAAAAGATCGTCGCGAAGATTCCGGTCGGCCGCCTCGGCCAGGCCGACGAGATCGCGCGCGGCGTCGCCTTCCTGTGCAGCGAGAATGCCGGCTTCGTCACCGGATCGACGATGAGCATCAACGGTGGGCAGCATATGTATTGAGTGCAGGGAGTGAAATACCTCTCTGCCCCGTTCGCATCGAGCGACGTCGAGATGCCCTTCGGCCTTGCGCCATCTCGACGGGTGTCTCGACTTCGGCCGAAGGCCGAAGTTTATCCTGAGCGCCTGCCAAGGCAGTCGAAGGGCTCGACACGAACGGAACAGGGGGCGTGATCGCATATCACCCCCCGGTCAAGCGCTCGGTGACTATCGCCGGCCACCCGACCTCGATCAGCCTCGAACCCGTCTTCTGGGACGCGCTCGAGGCCGAGGCGGCGCGGCTGGACCTCCCGGTCAACGCCCTCGTCGCGCGGATCGACGTCGAGCGGATGGAGGCGGACGATCCGCCGAACCTGACCTCGGCGATCCGGCAATGGTTGTGGGGCAAGCGCGCGGGCAGTCAGAGCGCGGCGTAGATCGCCCGCCCGAACGCCGCGCCGCCGTCGGGCGCGAAGTTCAGGAAGAGTGAAGGCTCGATCAGTTCGAGTTCCATGATGTGCATGCGGCCCGCCGCGTCGCCGACCATGTCGACGCGCGCATAGACGGGCGGCGCGGGGGCGGCTGCCAGCGCCGCAGCGGCGAGCGCCTGCGCCTCGCCGCTCGCTTCCCACGCCGCTTCGCGCCCGCCGAATTGCGACTGGACGCGGAAATCGCCCGCGGCGGGGCGCTTGACGATCGCGTGGCTGAAGCGGCCGGCGAAGAAGAAGAGCGACACTTCGCCTTCGGTCAATATGCCGGGCATCAACGGCTGGACGAGGCGGCGCTGGCCGAATGCGTCGTCGGGCACCGGCGCATCCGGCGCGAGGCGGTGAGTGCCGTCCGCGCCGCCCGAGATCGCAGGTTTGATCACCACCTCTTCGGCGCCCAGTTTCGCGCGCGCCTCCGTGAGACTCGCGTCGTCGAGCGCCGCGACCTCGATCGTCGGCACCACCGCGACGCCGGCGGCGCCCAGTTCGGCCAGATAGGCCTTGTCGCTGTTCCAGCGCAGCACCGGCACCGGATTGACCATGGGCAGCGCCTCGGCCTCCAGCCGGTCGAGCAGCGCATACCAGCGCGCCGGGTCTCGCTGATAGCCCCAGGCGAACAGCGGCAGGACCAGGTCGAAACCGGTCAGGTCGCCGGGATCGGTCCATGCCCGCTGCTCGACCGCGAGCCCGGCGCCCGCCAGCGCCGCCGCCTTGCGCGCGAAGGCGGGCTGCCATTTTTCATGATAGTCTGGCGCCGGAACGAGGATCGCGACGCGCGGCTGATAGGGCATGAGGTCATTCCTGTAGCCCCTCCCCTTCAGGGGAGGGGTTGGGGTGGGACCATCGGCCTAGCTCAAGGACGACGGCCCCACTCGCTGCGACTGGCGAACAAGTTCGCAAGTCTCGCTGCCCTCCCCTGAAGGGGAGGGCGTGTTCAAATCAGCGCCCCAGCAGCCCGCGCGCCTGCCCCGCAAGGTGCGACAGCATCGCGCCATTGGGGGTCGGGATCGTCCGCGCGCGGTCGACGGTGGTGCGGAACTGCGCGACGCGCGGCGCCTGTTCGCCGAGCCATGCGGTCACCGCCTTGTCGAGATCGTCACCCTTCAGTCCGGCAAGGAAGCCCAGCCGCATCTGCTGGAAATCGCGCGCGAGGCTGTTGACCAGCAGCCGCTCCCACGGGTCGGTCGGGCTCATGTGCGCGGCGAGCGTCTGCGCCCAGTCGAGCCCCAGCGCTTCGCCCAAATGGGTGAAGGCGTGGGTCACCGCGACCTCGTCGTCGCCGCGCCGTTCGGCGAGGTCGACGATGCCGATCGCGCCGTCGAGCTTGAACAGGCGCACCACCGCGGCGGCGAGCGCCTCGGGCGCGCCGGCGTCGAGGAGCTGCTGGCTCAGCATGTCCCACTGGCGCCGCACCGATTCGCTGAGCAGCCCGTCGACGCGCGCGGTCAGCCGGTCGACACCGGGTTCGAGCCGCGCGACGAGCGATCCGGGCTGTGCGCCGGTCGGCGCGACGCGGAGCAGGTCGGCCATCTGCGAGGCCATCGCCGACGCGGCCTGGCTGAACAGCGACAGGCGGATCGCCTCGTCGATCTTCGCGGTGTCGAGCGCTTCCCAGATCTCGCGCATGTCGAGCAGCTTTTCGACCGCCACGAAAGCCGCGGCGACGTCGGCGAGCGAGCAACCCTCCTCCTCGACCAGTTCGAAGGGATGGACGACGCCCATGCGGTTGACGATGCGGTTGGCGAGCTTGGTCGCGATGATCTCGCGGCGGAGCTGATGCTCGGCGATCGCCTTCGCATAATCCTTCTGCATCTCGGCCGGGAAGGCCGCGGCAAGGTCGCCGCCGAGCGACGGATCGTCGGGCAGGTCGCTCGCCTCGATCGCGTCCTGCAATGCGAGCTTCGCGGTCGACAACAGCACCGCGAGCTCGGGCCGCGCGAGCCCGCGCCCCTCCTGCGCACGGCGGAGCAGTTCGTCGTTGACCGCCAGCCCCTCGACCTTGCGATCGAGCCGGCCGCTGCTTTCGAACGTCTCCATCAGCCGCACCAGCGACGGCACCGCGCCCGCGCCGCCCTTTTCGGCGATCGACAGCGCAAGCGCCTGGAGGCGGTTGTCCTCGAGCACCAGCGCCGCGACATCGTCGGTCATGCGGACGAGCAGCGCGTCGCGATCATCCTGCGCCAGCCGGCCCTCGATCATCTCGCGGTTCAGGGCGATCTTGATGTTGACCTCATTATCCGAGCAGTCGACGCCCGCGCTATTGTCGATGAAGTCGGTGTTGATGCGCCCGCCGCCCTGCGAAAAGGCGATGCGCGCCGCCTGCGTGACGCCGAGGTTCGCGCCCTCGCCCACCACCTTGACGCGCAGATCCTCGGCATCGACGCGCAGCGCGTCGTTGGCGGGGTCGCCGACCTCGGCGTTGTTCTGGCTCGCCGCCTTCAGATAGGTGCCGATGCCGCCGAACCAGAGGAGGTCGACCGGCGCCTTGAGGATCGCCGAAATCAACCCCGCGGGGTCGATCTCGTCGACATTGAGGTCGAGCATCGCCTTGACCTCGGCGGTGAGCGGGATGCTCTTCTGGCTGCGCGGAAACACCCCGCCGCCTTTCGAGATCAGCTTCTTGTCATAATCGTCCCAGCTCGACCGCGGCAGGTTGAACAGCCGCTCGCGCTCCTTCCAGCTCTTCGCCGGGTCGGGATGCGGATCGAGGAAGATGTGGCGGTGATCGAACGCCGCGACGAGCTGAATCGCTTTCGAAAGCAGCATGCCGTTGCCGAACACGTCGCCCGACATATCGCCGCAGCCGGCGACGCGGACCGTGTCGGTCTGCACGTCGACCCCCATTTCGGCGAAATGGCGCTGGACCGAAACCCATGCACCCTTGGCGGTGATGCCCATCGCCTTGTGGTCATAGCCGTGCGATCCGCCGCTCGCGAAGGCGTCGCCGAGCCAGAAGTCGCGCTCCATCGCGAGGCCGTTGGCAACATCGGAGAAGGTTGCGGTGCCCTTGTCCGCCGCAACGACGAAATAGGGATCCTCGCCGTCGTGGATCACCACGCCCTTCGGATGCACGACCTTGCCAGCGACGATATTGTCGGTGATCGACAGCAGCGAGCGGATGAAGATGCGATAGCATTCGGTCCCTTCGGCGAACCAGGCGTCGCGGTCGAGCGCCGCGTCGGGGAGCGCTTTGGGATAGAAGCCGCCCTTCGCGCCGGTCGGCACGATCACGGCGTTCTTGACGCGCTGCGCCTTCATCAGTCCGAGGATTTCGGTGCGGAAGTCGTCGCGGCGGTCGGACCAGCGCAGCCCGCCGCGCGCGACCGGGCCGGCGCGCAGGTGGATGCCCTCGACGCGCGGCGAATAAACCCACACCTCGCGCCACGGCAGCGGCTTGGGCAGCCCCGGCACCTTGCTGCTGTCGATCTTGAACGCCAGCGCCTCCTCGGCGGCGGGCGCGAAGGCGTTGGTGCGCAGCGTCGCGCCGATCACCGCGTTGAACAGGCGCAGGATGCGATCGTCGTCGATCGACTTGATACCGGCGAAGCCCGCCAGGATTTCGGCCTCGAGCGCCGCAGCGCGCTTCGCGTCGCGCGCGGCCGGGTCGTGGAGCGCGCGGAAACGCTCGACCATCGCCGCGGTCAGCGCGGGCGCGTGGCGCAGCGCCGCGACGACGGTGTCCATGCCATAGCTCGACCCGCCCTGGCGCAGATAACGGAACCAGGCGCGCAGCCAGACGATCGCCTGCGGATCGGTCTGCGTCACCAGCACCAGCTCGTTGAACGCGTCATTCTCCGCCGAGCCCTCGAGCACCGCGGCGATCGCGGCCTCGATCACCTCGGCATGCGGCAGCAGCGTCGTCTCGTCGACCGCGGGCGGCACCCGCAGCGTGAAATCGTGGATGAAGGCGGGCTGTTCGTCCTCGCCCGCGACCGGCCGCCCATAGTTCAATGCGGTCGGAATCTCCTCGAGCACCTCGAAACCGAAATGTTCGAGCGCGGGGACGACGTCGGACAGCGCGAGCGCGCCCGACGCGCTGTAGACCTTGAGCCGCAGACGGTCGTCGCCGTCGAGACTCTTGAGCGCCAGCCGCACCCCGCGCGGATGCTCGGCGTCGAGGTCGCGCAGCCGCAATATGTCGCGCGCCGCCTCTTCGGGGTCATAGAGATTGCGATAATTGGGCGGGAAGAGCGGCGCGAAGCGCGAGGCGAGCGCCGCCGCGCGGCCCGCGTCGCCACGCTTCGCCAGCGCGGCCTCGACCTCGGGCTGCCAGCCGCGCACCATCTGTTCGAGCATGATGCCCAGCGTCTCTTCTTCGGGGAGCACGCCCCCGCTCCGGAGATCGAGCGTGTAGCGCAGCAGCGCGGCGCCGCCGTCTTCGAGCACCATCGTCCAGCCGATGACCCCGGCGCGCGCCTCGCGCGCCAGCATACCCTCGATCGCCAGCCGGCGGCCGGTCGACACCTCGTCGCGCGGCAGCCAGACGAAGACGAACAGATGCCGTCCCAGCGCGCCTTCGACCATCACCAGCTTGGGACGCGGCCGGTCGGTGATCGACATCGAGGTCAGCGCGAGCCGTTCGAGCGAAGCGGCGTCGAACGAAATCAAAAGGTCGTGCGGCAGCGCGGTCAGCGCATGCGCAAGCGCCTTGCCGGCGTGACCCGCGGGGTCGAAGCCGAACTTGTCCATCAAGCCCGCGAGCTGCGCGCGCAGCACCGGCACCTGGCCGGGGCGCGCCGACAGTGCGGCGCTCGTCCACAGCCCGGCATGGATCGACAACCGCTCGACCGTCTTGCCCTTCAGCTCGGGGACGATGACGAGGTCGAGGAGCACGCGGCGGTGCACCGCCGACAGCCGGTTCGACTTGATCAGCAGCGGCCCGCGCCCTTCGTTCCGGTCGAACCAGGCGAAGGCGGCGTCGAGCGCAGCGGGCGACAGCAACGGGTTGTTGCTCGCGGCGCAAATGCCGAGCGCGTCGCTGGCCTTGCCATTGCGGCCGCGCCATTCGTGGCCGAGCTGCGTCATCGCGCCGCCTTCGAACCAGCGCAGCAGCTCGGCGCCCTCGTCGTCGGTGCGCATCGCGGCGTCGGCGAGCATCGCGGCGCGCATCGCCTTCCAGTCGGCGACCGCGGCGCGGACGTCGGCAAGCGCGCCTTCGATCGCGTCGAGCAGGCGGCGGCGCGCGCGCGCATCGCCGCGTTCGAGCTCCATGTAGATGACCGATTCGCGGTCCCTGGCGCCCTTTTGCGGCGCCCCGGCCTCCGTGAGATGACCCCTGGCGTCGCGGGTCGCCGAAACCACCGGGTGCAGGATGCGGTGAACGACCAACCCCTGCGCCGCGGCGACCTGCGAGGTCGAGTCGACGAGGAAGGGCATGTCGTCGTTGACGATCGCGAGGCGCATCCGCCGGTCGGTGCCGTCGGCGGCCATCGGTTCGAGTTCGAGAACGGGCGTGCCGGGGGGGCGATCGAGCGCCGCGGCGGCGATGAACTTGCTCGCGTCGGCCAGCGCGGTTTCGTCCATATCGTCGCCCTCGCCGGGGAGGGCGCTGCCGCGCAGTGCGGCGAGATAAGCGGACTGGATTTTCTTGGGAACAGCGGGGACGGAAGCGACGGACGCATCCGATTCCGGTCGGTTAGGCATAGGGGGCAGCATCCCGGTCCAAAAAGCGGGCCTGTCACCGACGATCGGCGGGCCGTTCGCTGCGGCCCCTATGCGCCTGCCCGGCGCGCGGCTCAAGACCTCGCGCTCCCTTTTGCGCAAATATATTTCAAACCTCGGTTCGTCTGTTGCGCTGCAACAAAGGCGCGGCTCAGCCGCCCGGCGTGATCGGAACCGCCTTTTTCGCCAGCCGCGCAACCAGCGCCGCGTCATCCGCCGCCTTGGCGACGATGCCGATATGCCCGCCGGGCATCGCGCGCGCGATCAGCACGACAAATTCGGCGTCGCCTGCGTCATGTTCCAGGATCACCGCCGGATGCGCACAGCGCAACGCGTCGAGCGTGGTGCCGGCGGCATCTTCCTCGGCGGCGGGCTTGCGGCGCGCGCGCGCGTCCTTGACCAGCCCCTTGAGGCCGCCGGGATAGCGGTCGAGATAGGTGGCGAGCTGGCCGCGCCCCACCCCTTCCGCGCGCGCATGGCCGAGCACGCACGCATATTCGGCGAGCCGCGTCTTGTCGTAATTCGCGCCGAAGACCAGCTTGACCACCGGCGTCATCGGCGCGCGCTCCTGCGCGCTAAGCCCGGCATCCTCGAGCAGCGCGGCGAAGGCCTCGGGCTGCGCTTCGGCGACCAGCGCGAAATCCCACGCCTTGCCGACCGCCTGATAGAGCGCGCTGCGGCTGCGGCTGTCGGCGGCGATCGCGCGCTCGGCGGTTTCGCGCGCGGCGGCAAGCCAGTCGGCGAGTTCGGCGTCGTCGCCCGGCTCCCCGGAGGATAGCGTGGCGATGCTTTCCGGCTCGAGATCATCGACCAGAGAGTCGAGCGACGCGAAGCCCGGCGCCGCGTCGGCATCGATATGCCCCGAATCGGGGCCGTCGGCCCACAGGGGCATCGGCGCTGTCAGCGGCGCGGCGCTGCGCAGCGCCTGGTCGACCGACAGTTGCAGCTCCGCTTCCTCGTCGGCGGGAGCCGCCTCCTTCCAGTTGATGACGCCCAGGATGAAATCGATCGTGTCATCGTCCGACGAAAAGGGCAGCAGGATGCCGCGATACATGATCGTCACGCCGCGGTCGTTGACGAACTCGGCCTCGAAACCGATCGGCGCGCGGTTGGCGATGATCTGAAGATAATGGTCGGTCAGCCGCGACAGCAGCGAGCGGCCCGGAATCTGGCTGATATAATGGACATCTTCGTCGATCTGCGATTCGGCGCGCAGCCGATCGCCGAGAAAGGCGATCGCGGGGTTTTCGATCCCCGCGGTGAAATCGAGCAGCACCGAATGCGGGCCGAAGTCGCCGGCGCGGTCGAGGTCGAGATCCTCGACCGAGGGATAGGCGCGGTCGGCGAGCAGCGAGGCCCAATAATTATAGGCCCGGACCTGCATCCGCCGTTCGTCGACGCCCACCGCCACGGGTGCGTCGATGCCGCCGTCATCCTGGCCGTGGCTGCCCGAAAGCAGTCCGCGCATGCTGTCCATCAATCATCCCCAGTGGCAAACATCGGACGATGTCATGCCCCAGGAGTGGTAAAGGCGGCGTAAACGATGCGGTTTCGGCCAAATGCGGGGCCGGTATGCCCCCTCCTCTGAAGAGGAGGGGCTTAAAGCGCATCGCATCGACCCGAGCCTCAGCGCACCCGCCATTTCGCCGGCATCTGCTCCGCCGGGCACCAGCGCCGCGGCGCCTCTGTGTCCTGAATCGTGAGTTGGATGCGCGTCGGCGACAGGATGTTCATCTCCATTCCCCATTCCGGAAGAAGAAGGGCCTTGCCCGACCGTTCGACCTTGCCGAGCGGGCCGATGAAATTTTCCTCGTCGCTGCCCGGCGCGCCGCCGCCGCGGACCAGCCCCAGCCGCTTGCCGTCATAGAAGAGCGCCTCGAAGCTCGGCTGCGCGCAGGGCTCGCTTTCGGACACATAATAGCCGGAAAGGATGCCGAGCGGCGCCACGGGCTTCTGACCCGCCGCCTGCGCGCTCGACTCCGCCCCCGCGGCGCTGTCGCATTGCTGGCGGAGCGAACGGATCGCCGCGGTCGATCCGGCGAGCGATAGATAGCTCAGCTCCTGCCACTCGTCGCCGCCACTGGCGCTCGCGATCAGGTCGAGCCCGGTGTCGGCGCCGATCAGCAGCCCCTCGACGCCGGGGTCGATCGTGCCGCTGAAATCGCTCTTGCCCGGTTCCTGAACCAGTATCTGAGTTGCGTCATAGCCGCCCTCGCTGCCCGCGAAATTGACAAGCAGCGGCTGGCCGGCGATCGGCAGCGAAAGCTGCGGCTTGGGCACGAGCGTCATATAGACGCCCCCGCCCGGCTGGCAGCGCAGCCCGAGCGCCGCGAATTCGGGATGGCCGGTCGTCGCCGCGACCGCGCCGGCGCCGCTTCCGCCGAACTGCCAGCGCGCCTCGTGCTGCGGCGGCATGTCCGGACTGCCCGCCGCGGCCTGCCGACGCTGCTCGGCCGCATAATCGGCGTCGGTCCAGCGGTAGCGCTTGACGAGATCCCATTTGCGCCCGTTCCAGGCGAGCGTCTCGACGCAGGCTTCAGCACCCGCACCGCCGCAGGCGGTTCCGTGGATGGGTATTTCCAGCCCCTTGCGCCCGCGCCCGAGGTCGGTCGCGCTCCATCCACGCACATTGTCGCCGAAGATTTCGCGCAGCCCCTTGGGGCCCGACCCGAGGATCGAGATCATGCAGCCCGCCGTGCCACACCACGCCGAATAGCCGGCGTTCGAACAGCGCGTCGCGGCATATTCGAGCACCCAGTCGGACTTGCCGTCATTGGTCAGCTCGGTCTCGGTGGCGAAGGCCGCGCGGTCGGCGATGAACTTGCCGCCGCTCGCGCGGCATTCGGCCTTCAGGTCGTCATAGGCCGCCTGCACCTCGCGCGGCCACGCTTTCGCCGGCGCCGTGGCGGGTGCGGCGGCCGCCTGGACCGACCAGGCGGCGAGCGACAGGAACGCGAACGGGATGCGCACGGCTATGATCTCCCCGAATAATTGGCCGCGGCCGGACCCGAGGGGGTCGCGGCCCCGGATCCGGCCGCGGCGTCGACGACGGGCGCTGCGATCGCAGGCCCCTCGCCCCCCACGGAAGCCCCTTCGATCGCCGCGCCGTCGCGCGAACGCGCATGCCCGGCTTTCGCTTCGGCGATGATTTCGTCGGCCTTGCGGCGCACCGCGGCCATCAGTTCGCGGCGCTCGCGCATCTTCCGGCCATGGACGACGAGGCCCCAGACGAAGACGCCAAGTGCGATCACCGGCGCGAGGAAGAACAGCACGAAGCTGCCGGGTATCGCGATCAGTATCGCGGCGAACAGCGCCGGCTTACGCGACGGTTTCTTGTCGAGCGGCCATTCGAGGCGATAGTCGGGTGCATAGGTCGTGCCCGTCTTGTGGTTGTGATAGGCGATATTATAGCCCCAGTTCGGACGCGAACTGACGCGGATCACCGAAACGCGCTGCCCCTCGCGAACGGCGAAGCCACCGCCCTTGATCGTCACCTCCTCCTCGTCGTCGTCGTCATATTCCATGAAGAAGCGCAGCACTTCGGTGCTCGTCGAGGAGACGCTGACCGTCGGCGCGGAGACATGGCCGCTGCCGTTGTGGAGATAACCGCCGCCGCCGCTGCTCGACGCGTGGACGCGCGTCTCGGACCAGTTGCCGACGCCGCAGACGGTGCCCGTGCGATAGCAGCCATGCACCTCTTCGATGCTGCGGATAGGTGGGGTATCGTCGCTCATCTCGTACCTCCCATTGCCCGAAGGGCGTTCAGCCCCTGGCGAGCGGATTGCGGATCAGGCCGAACCCGGCGGCGATCAGTCCCGCTCCGGCGAGCAGCAGCAGCCAGACGCCGAGGCCGATGTGGATCTGGCTCGCCATCATGTCGCGCGCCATCTCGGGGACCGCCGACAGGATCGCCGATTTGACGAGAAAGACGAGCAGCGCCGCGATGATCGCCGCGGCTCCGGTGACCAGCATCGGCAACCGCTCGGGCTTGCCCGCCCACGCCGCCCAGCAGAGCCACAGCGCAGCGAGCGGCGCGATGAAGCGCAGGATGAGCAGCGCGCTCAATCCGCCGAGCCCCGAATCGCCGCCGCCGCCCATCATGCTCGCCATCCGCGCTGCGCCTTCGAGTTCGGCCACCGCATCGCCGAGGCCGATCAGGCTGACGCTCTTCATCGGCGAGCTCAGCGCGTTCAGGAAACAGGCCAGCAGTATGACGAGCGCAAGCGGCACCGCGAGCGACTTGGTGAACAGCTCGGTCGCCCGCGCGCCGCCAGCCGAACCCGACAGGCCCGACAGGTCGACATTGATATTGCCCAGCGCCGCGAGCGCAGCCCCGCCGACCGGATAAATCTCCCTCGCCGCGCCGCCCTCGCTTTCGAAATCGACCGCGACGCCTGCCGCGGGCGGCTTGTCGCCGCGCCAGTCGGCGCGGGTGAAGCGATGGCGCGAGCCGTCCTCGGCGGAGATCGCCCCGCTGCCGTCGGCTTCGCTATACCCCAGGATCTTGCCTTTCATCGTTCCGCCCTCCCTCAGACCGAACCGCCGCACGCCGCGCGCACCGCGTTGCGCAGCGGGTAATAGCTGTCCTCATATTCCTGCCGGATCGACTCGACCGCCTGGCGGTCGGCGGGATCGACCCCTGCCGCGCGCAAGAGCTGATTGTTCACCGCCTCGCGGTCCTGCGGCGCGGGCTTCATCGGCCAGCGCAGCGCCGGGAAGGCGACCTTGACCCGGTCGGGGAGCCCGTCGTCGAGCTGCGAGGCGATGCACGAGCAATCCTTGCCCGGGTCGCCATCCTGCGCGCATTCGGCCTCGACCATCTTCGCGAAATCGGACTGGCCGCATCCGGCCAGCGCCACGCCGGCGCCCCCCGCGAGCAGCAGCGAAAAGAGAATGTGGTGCCGTTTCATCGTCGAACCTCCCCAAATCCGGCCACCGCCGGCTGAACAGGGGAAAGCTAATTCGAGCCCATCCTCAAAGTCTTGATAGGATTCTCAAGAATTTCTAAAGTCGCATTTCACCGGGGGGTTGCAGGGCATGTCGACTACTCATTCGTCGCGGCGGCGACGGCGCCTTTGGCGCTTTGCGAGCGCGGAGTTCGACGAGGCGAGCTGGGTGCTGCGCGTCGGCGGCGCGCCGGCCGCGGTCGAGGGCAAGCCGCTCGAAGTGCTGCACGAACTGCTGCTGCGCGCGGGCGAGGTCGTGACCAAGGACGAGATTCTCGACGCTGTCTGGCCGGGGGTCACCGTCGTCGAAGGCTCGCTCGCCACCGCGGTCTCGAAACTGCGCAAGGCGCTTGGCGAAACGGGCGACGCGGTGATCGCCACCGTCGCACGCGTCGGATACCGGCTGGTCGCGCCGGTCGAGGTGACGAGCATCGACACCCCGCTCGCGCCGCGCTTCGCCTTCGCCTCGGGCGACGCCGTCCCCGCGCGCAAGGCGTGGCAGCTCGAACGGCCGCTCGGCGACAGCGGCAGCGAGGACGTCTGGCTCGCGCGCCAGACCAAGACCGGCGAAGCGCGCATCTTCAAATTCGCCGACGCCCCCGACCGGCTGCGCGCGCTGAAGCGCGAGGCGGCGCTGTCGCGGCTCGTCTTCGCCGCGCTCGGCAAGGCGGCGCCGCTGCCGATGCTCCACGAATGGAATTTCGACGCGCCGCCCTTCTTCCTCGAATATGCGTGGGGCGGACGCGACCTCACGGCCTGGGCGGAGGACGCCGGCGGCCTCGCCGCGATTCCGATCGAGGACCGGCTCGCGGTCGCCGCGATGATCGCGCGCGCGGTCGCGGGCATCCACGGCGTCGGCATCCTCCACAAGGATCTGAAGCCCGCCAATATCCTGATCGACGAAGTCGACGGCAATTCGGTCGTCCGCCTCGTCGATTTCGGCAGCGGCCGCCTTCTCGACGATGCGCTGCTTGCCAGCTTCGACATCACCGACCCCGGCTCGCTCGACGCCGATCTCGGCAAGGACGAGCCGCGTTCGGGCACCCTCGCCTATCGCGCGCCCGAGCTGATCGGCGACGCGGTGCCGACGGTGAAGAGCGACATCTATGCGCTCGGGCTGATCCTCTATCAGCTCGTCGCCGGCGATTTTTCGGCGACTCTCGCGCCAGGCTGGGAAAACAAGGTCGCCGATCCGCTGCTGGAGGACGATATCGGCCGCGCCGCGGCAGGCACGCCCGACGCACGGCTCGGCAGCGCCGCCGAACTTGCCGACCGGCTGGATCGTCTGACCGAGCGCCGCGCCGCCGCCGCGCGCGAGGCCGAACAGGCCGCCTTCCTCGCCGAGCAGAAGCGGCAGGACGAACGCCGCGCCGCCCGCCGCCCATGGGTGCGCGCCGCCGCCGCGAGCCTGATCCTCGGGCTCGTCGGCACCTCGGCCTTCGCCGCCTATGCGGTGAAACAGCGCAACGAGGCGCGCGCCGCGCAGCGGATTTCGGAAGCAAGCTACCGCTTCCTCGCCGAGGATGTGCTCGCAAGCGTCGACCCCGCGCACGCCGACGCCGCCGAGGAAACGCTGGTCGCGGCGGTCAACCGGGCGGGCGGCACGATCGCGGAGCGTTTCGAGGATCAGCCGCGAATCGCGGGCTATCTCTACGCGACGCTCGCGCGCGCCTTCGACATGCGCTCGGACTATGCCGACGCCTTCCGCTATTATGAGGCGGCCGAGCGCAGCTACGACCGCGCCGGGACATCGGGTGCGCCCGATGGCGTCAACGTGCGACTGCAGCATGCCTCGGCGCTCGCGCTGTCGACCCAGCCGGGCAGCCTCGACACCGCGCGCGGCATGATCGCCGCCGCCGCGAAGACGATCGCCGCGAAGGGCATCGACAGTCCCGAAACGACCGTCTGGCTCGAATCGGCGCGCGGCATGGCCGCGCTCGCGGGCGAAGACGTCCCCGGCTCGCGCGATCATTTCGGCCGCGCGTGGCAGGCCGCGCGGACGCAGCCCGACCTCTTCTCGCCGCGTCAGATCGTCAATTTCGGCCAGCGTCACGCCTTCGCGCTGATCCGCCTCGGCGACGGCGCAGCGGCCGAAAAGGCGTTCCGGCCGCTCGTCGCCGAGATGACGAAGCTCGTCGGCCGCGACCACCCCGACACGCTGTTCCTGCGGCTCAACACCGGCCAGGCGCTGATGGTGCAGCAACGCTATCCCGAGGCGATCGCCGCCTTCGATATGCTGTTGCCGGTCATGGAAAAACGGCTGGGCCCGAACCATCGCTATACGCTGCTGCTGCTCGCGGCGCGCCAGCAGTCGCTGGGCGGGGTCGGCCGCTATGCCGATGCGGCGGCCGACGGCGAGCGCGTCTGGCGCGCCGCCTCGGCCAAGGACGGCCCCTCCTCCTTCGCCGCGGTCGCGGGGCGCACCGACACCGGTATTTCGCAATGCCGCGCGGGGAAGCTCGATCAGGGCATCGCGAACATCCGCGCCGCTCGCGCCGCGCTGACCACCGGCGAAACGCTGGCGCAGGCGATCGACGCAGCGCTCGCCGACTGCCTGATCCAGGCGCATCTTTATGTCGAGGCCAAGGCGCTGCTTCGGACGGTCGACCCCGCGAAGGTCGCGCAACTCGTCGGCGATCCCCATTATGACGCGCTCGTCGACCTCGCGTTCGCCGAGATCGCGCTGGGCGAGCGCAACATGGTCGAGGCGCGGCGCCTGTTCGCCAAGGCCGGCCCCGACCTCGCCGAAACGCAGGATCGCTTCGTGCAGGACCGGATCAAGGCGCTCGAAGCGCGGCTGGCGTCCTGAGACTGGCTCGGCGAATTCCAGATATTAACCGCATCCCCGAGCGAAGACGAGGGGCCCGTTCGAGCGAAGCGAGAACCCGCATCACCGCTGCCTCGACTTCGCTCGGCAAAGCCCTTCGTCTTCGCTCGGGGATACGGTAAGCATGTCCTCTGGCCTAAAGAGGCGAGTCTAACCTCCCGGCTGCAAGCGGATGGCCGCGCCGCCACCGGGGGCTAGCCACAGCTTGTAGGTGTCGCCCTTCTTCACTTTGATCGTCTCATAGGCGATCTTGTGCCGCGCCTCGGTCAGATAGGTCGCGCCCTCGCCGTCCTTCCAGATCGTCGCGGTGTAGCTCTTGCCCGGATCGAGGAAATCGAACGTCAGCGTCAGCGTGCGCGCGGTCGCGTCGTTGACCCCGCCGACATACCAGTCGGCGCTATTGCGATCCTTGCGCGCGAAGATCGCATAGTCGCCGACCTCGCCCGCGATCAGGTGGCTCTCGGCCCAGTCGGCAGGCACCGCCTTGATGAATTCGAGCTCGCGCGGGTGCGCTTCCAGATTCTCGATGAAGTCGGCCGCCATCTGGATCGGCGAATAGATGGCGAGATAGAGGCCGAGTTGCTTCGCCAGCGTCGAGGCGAGCGGCACGTCCTGCGCGCCCTTCAGGCTCAGCACGCCCGGCGTATAATCCATCGGCCCCGACAACATCCGCGTGTAAACCAGCGTCGGAACATGGTCGGGCCCGTTCGCGAAGGCGCCCCAGGCGTTATATTCCATCCCGCGCGCGCCCTCGCGCGCGACCCAGTTGGGGTAAGTGCGGCGCAGCCCGGTATCCTTGACCGGCTCGTGCGCGTTGACCGCGATATGATATCTGGCGGCGGTCTCGACGACCTTCAGATGATGCTCGACCTGCCGCTGGCCGTCGTGCCATTCCATCGCGATCGTTCCCGGCGTCGCGCCCGGCGCGATGATGCCGCCCGCATCGGCGACATAGCCGGTCTTGACCGCCTTGACCCCGAGCTTGCCGTAGAGCGCTATCGCGTCCTCGAGCTGCGCTTCGTAGTGCGCGATATTGCCGCCGGTCTCGTGATGGCCGATCAGCGTCACGCCCTTTTTCCGCGCATAATCAGTGACCGCCTTCAGATCGAAATCGGGGGTCGCCTCGGTGAAGCTATATTCGTCGCCATGGCCGAACCAGTTGCCGTTCCAGCCCTTGTTCCACCCCTCGACGAGTACGCCGCCGAAGCCGTTCTTCGCCGCGAAATCGATATATTGCTTGGTCCGCTCGGTCGTCGCGCCGTGGTTCGGCCCCTCGGCCCAGCTCCACGGCCCGCGGATCATCCCCCACCAGATGCCGATATATTTCATCGGCTTGAACCAGCTGACATCGCCCAGCTTGTTGGGTTCGTTGAGGTTGAGCTCGAGGTCGTTCTCAACCAGACCCGCGGCATCGTCGGCGATACGGATCGTCCGCCACGGCGTATGGAAGGGCAGGTCGCGCACCACGCGCGGCCCACGCGACGAGGGCGCCAGCGTCGCGCGGAACTTGCGCCCCTCGACGCGCTTCAGCCACATGCCCGAATAGTCGACGAGCGCGGCCTCGTGGAACGCCAGATGCGTGCCGTCGTCGAGGCGCATCGTGATCGGCGTGTGCGCGGTCGCAACCGCGTCGATCGGCGTCTTTTGATAGATCTGCTCGTAGCGGTTCCACTCGCCGCCGGTGATCCACCAGGCGGTGCCCTCGGGCGCGATATCGAATTCGGTGATCTCGTCGGCGATCTTCGCGGTCTTGAACCCCGCCTGCTCGGGCAGTTCGTAGCGGAAGCCGATGCCGTTATCGAACAGGCGGAAGCGCAGGTTCATCGCATGGCCGCCCCAGCTTTCGTCCTGGCGGAAGCGAACGAGCAACTCGTTATAATGGTCGCGGACGTAGCGGCGCTCACCCCACGGCTGCTCCCAGCTGTCGTCGCCGCTCGCGCGCTCGGCGCCTTCGATCGCGAAGCCGCGCTGGAGCCCGACGCCGTCGGTCAGCAGGAAGCCGAGCTTCGACGGCGCGATCAGCAGCTTGCCCTTGCGCGACAGCGACCATGTCGGGCGCGCGTCATTGTCGGTCGTCACGGTCAGCACGATGCTGCCGTCGGGCGAGGCGAGCGTCTGCTGCGGGCGCGCCTCCTGCGCGAGCGCGGGCGTCGCGGCGAGAAGCGCGAAGGGGGCCAGAAGCACGGGGAGAGCGGGGCGGAACATCGAAATCATCCTTCCATCTGAAGCCAGAGCGCGCCGCAGGGCGGGAGCAGGGCGGGGTCGGCGCCGCTCAGCGCCACGAGCGGGGTGCCGTCCGCGCCATGCGCGGCAAGGTCGATCGTATCGCCGCCGAGGTTGAAGAGACAGCGGATCGTCTCCCCCTCCGCGATCCGGTCGAACGCGAGCAGGTCGCCCTCGGCGATCCAATGCGCGTTGCGGCCGCGGCGCAGCGCCGGATGCGCGGCGCGCAACGCGACGAGGTGGCGGGTCAGCGCAAGCATCGACGCGGGATCGGCCTGCTGCCGGTCGACCGCGAGCGCGGCATGGTCCGCGCCCAGCGGCAACCAGGGATCGGCGTCGGAGAAGCCGGCGTGCGGCGCCTCCGCCGCCCACGGCAAGGGTGTGCGCGCGCCGTCGCGCGACAAGGTCAGCGGCCAGTTCTTGCGCGCTTCGGGATCCTTGACCAGTTCGAAGGGGATCTCCACCTGGTCGAGCCCAAGCTCCTCGCCATTATAGAGGATGATGTTGCCGCGCAGCGCGCAGAGCAGCGCCATCTTCATCCGCGCATAAGCCGCGGGGTCGACGCCCTCGGGGGTCCAGCGCGACAGCGCGCGCGGCGCGTCGTGATTCTCGAACGCCCAGCTCGGCCAGCCGACCCCCGGCGCGTCGGGCCAGCTCTCGGCCGCCTCGCGCACGAGTTGCGGGGTCAGGCGGTCGGCATAGAGGAAATCGAAGCCATAAGCGCTGTTCAGCCGCCGTTCGCCCGCGGTGAACAATTTCATCTCGCGCGCCGCGTCGTCGCCGCCGACCTCGGCGACGGTGAAGCGGCCCTCATATTCGTCGGTCAGCGCGCGGATGCGTTCGAGGAACAGCGGAATGTCGGGGTGCGACTGGTTGTAGATCTTCTGCTGGAAATCAAACGGCCGGGTGCGCGGCTTGTTCGACTGCGGCGCCGGCGGATTATCGCGAAGCTCGGGGTCGTGCATCGAGAAGTTGATCGCGTCGATGCGGAACCCGTCGACGCCGCGCTGTAGCCAGAAGCGCACGACATCCAGCAGCGCATCCTGCACGTCGCGGTTGTGGACGTTGAGCTGCGGCTGCGAGCCGAGAAAATTATGGAGATAATATTGGCCGCGCCGCGCGTCCCACGTCCAGGCGGGGCCGCCGAACACCGATTGCCAGTTGGTCGGCGGCGACCCGTCGGGCTTGGCATCGGCCCAGACATACCAGTCGGCCTTGTCATTATCCTTGCTCGCGCGGCTGTCCGCGAACCAGGCGTGCCGGTCGGAGGTGTGCGCGAAGACGAGATCGGTCGTGACCTTCAGCCCCAGCGCATGCGCGCGCGCCACGAGCGCGTCGAAATCGGCGAGCGTGCCGAAGATCGGGTCGACATCGCAATAATCGGCGATGTCGTATCCGAAATCGTCCATCGGCGAGGGGTAGAAGGGCGAAAGCCAGATCGCGTCGACACCGAGCGAGGCGACATGGTCGAGCCGCGCGGTGATGCCCGCGAGGTCGCCGATGCCATCGCCGTTCGAATCGGCGAAGCTGCGCGGATAGATCTGATAGATCGCCGCGCCCTTCCACCAGGGATGCTGCGCCCGATGGGCGGAGGGCGGCAGGGGAGAGAGTTCGTTCATCGGGCTTCGCAGATCATATATCCGAGCGGTGGCAGGTTGATGGCGAGCTGCCCCGGTGCGGCGGTCGCGGCCGGGCAGTCGCCATAAAGCGAAATGTAGCGGTTCTTAGCGGGATCGACGGCGACCTTGACGCTCAGCGGCGCGTTCGAGGTGTTGAACGCCAGGACAATTTCCTCCCCCGACGCCGCGTCGATGCGCGACACCGCGAACAGCCCCGGTTTCTCGGCATAGCTGCGGATGAGCTGCCGCCCGCGGCGCAGCGCGACATGATCCTGCCGCAGCTTCGCGAGCCGCGCGAAGGCGCGGTAGAGCGGATGGTTCGGGTCGAAATTGCTCTCGGCGGTCGTCGCGTCGGTGCCGATCAGGTCGTTGTCGTTGTAGACCGCAACCTTCGACGCGAACATATCCTCGCGCGCATCCTGGTCGCCGCCGTCGCCGGTGAACCCCTGTTCGTCGCCCGAATAGAGGACCGGCACGCCGCGCAGCCCCAACAGCATCGCATGCGCGAGTTCGACGCGGCGCAGCATCTCTTCGTCGCTGGCGCCCGGGAAGGCCTTGCGGGCATAATGCGCGAAGCGGCCGAAATCATGGTTGCCGGTGAAGGTCGGAAGCTGGAGCGCGACCCCGTCGTCGCCATAGAGCGGATCGGCCGAGAACAGCTTTTCCAGCCAGTCGGGCGCGCGGGCCCCGCCCACCACGTCGCGGATCGCCGCGAAGA
This sequence comes from Sphingopyxis sp. NJF-3, assembly GCF_053514865.1. Taxonomy (NCBI): domain Bacteria; kingdom Pseudomonadati; phylum Pseudomonadota; class Alphaproteobacteria; order Sphingomonadales; family Sphingopyxidaceae; genus Sphingopyxis; species Sphingopyxis sp. NJF-3. The sequence goes on along the minus strand of NZ_CM130726.1, from coordinate 137,634 downwards.
AGGGAAAATCGAGGCTGGCGGGCAGCCCCGCGACCCGCGTGCCCTGCGCGGTGATCACCGGGTCCATGTCGCCCGTCGCATATTCGCCGAAGATATGGAAATGGGGGATGCCGTTCTTCGCCGCGCGGTCGAGCATCGCGGGCGCGAAGACCCGCCAGAATTCGGGGTTCACATGCTTGGCCGTGTCGATGCGGAATCCGTCGACCTTATAGGTGTCGATCCAGTCGCCATAAATGTCGATGAATCCCTGAACGACGCGAGGGTTTTCGGTCATCAGATCGTCGAGCCCGACAAAATCGCCCATCGTCGCGCTTTCGCCGGTGAAGGTCGAATTGCCGCGATTGTGGTAATAGATCGGGTCGTTGAGCCACGCCGGGACCTTGATGTCCTTTTCCTGCGGCGCGACCTTGACCGTATAGGCGAAGTTCGGATCGGTCAGCCGGGCGAAATTTTCCGGTGACGAAACATTATCGCCTGCGAAGCCCTCGTTGATCGGCGCCCCGTCGGCGGCGCGGCGCGAATAGGGATAGTCGGCGCGGCTGCGATAGGGGCAGTCATAGCCGTCGCATTCGGTCATCTCGATGACGTCGGCGGTATGGTTGATGAGAATGTCCATATAGACCTTCATCCCGCGCGCATGCGCGGCGTCGACCAGCGCCTTGAAATCGGCATTGGTGCCAAGATGCGGGTCGACCTGCGTGAAATCGGTCACCCAATAGCCGTGATAGCCCGCGCTCTCCTGCCCCTTCGGGCCCTGCACCACCTTGTTCTTGAACACCGGCGACAGCCAGATCGCCGTCGCGCCGAGCGACTGGATATAGTCGAGCCGCCGGATCACGCCCTTCAGGTCGCCGCCGTGGAAAAAGCCCTTGGCGGCCGGGTCATAGCCGGTCGCGAGCCGGTCGCCTTCGAGCCCGCCCTTGTCGTTCGCGGGATCGCCATTCTCGAACCGGTCGGGCAACAGGAAATAGACGACCTCATCCTCGGGCCGCCGCTGGCGATAGTCGTCGGCGGGAACTGCGGCGGGCGCGGCGCCCGCCATGCTCAGCGCGGCGATCGATGCGAAAAGGCTCATGCGATCACTCCTGCCGCGCAATGCTGCGCGATGAAATCGTCATGGGTGGGGAGGCGCGACGCGGCGCCCGCGACGATCGTTTCGATGTCGCCGAAAAAGCCCGACAGCTCCTCGCGGCTCAGCTGGTCGGCCATCGGGTGATAGCCGCGCGGCACGATATTCTGCCCCGTCAGCACCTGGAACCAGCCGATTTCGACGAACAGCTCGTCGCCCTCGCGGACAAGCTGGCCCTGACTTCGGAACAGCGCGATCTTCTGCGCCAGCGTCTCCGGGATCGCCATCTCGCGGCACCGCGTCCAGAAGGGCGAATCGGTTCGCTGGTTGGCGTGATAGTGGAGGATGATGAAGTCGCGGATGCGTTCGTGATCGAAGCGGATCCGGCGGTTATAGGCGTCGATATTGGCGGCATCGAAATCGCGGCCCGGAAAATGCGCCAGCAGCCGGGCGATGCCGTTCTGGATCAGGTGGATGCTGGTCGATTCGATCGGTTCGAGGAAGCCCGAGGCGAGGCCCAGCGCGACGACATTGCCGCTCCACGCCCGCTGCCGCATCCCGGTCCTGAAGCGCAGCGTCCGCGGCTCGGCGAGCGGCCGGCCCTCGATATGGGCGAGCAGCACCGCAGCCGCTTCGTCCTCGCTGATGAAGTCGCTGCAAAAGACATGCCCGTTGCCCGTGCGGTGCTGGAGCGGGATGCGCCATTGCCAACCGCTCTGATGCGCGATCGCCTGCGTATAGGGCCGCGCCGGGCCGGCATTCTCGCTCGGCACCGCGATCGCGCGGTCGCAGGGGAGCCAGTGCGTCCAATCCTCGAAGCCGGTCTCGAGCGCGCCCTCGATCAGCAGCGCGCGAAAGCCCGAGCAGTCGATGAAGAGTTCGCCGTCGATCGCGGTGCCATTTTCCAGCACGACCGCCTCGACATGGCCGGTCTCGCCGTTCCGCCTGACCTCGGCGATCTTGCCCTCGCTGCGTTCGACGCCGGCGGCCTCGGCGATCCGGCGGAGATAGGCCGCGTAAAGCGCCGCGTCGAAATGAAAGGCATAGGCGATGCCGTCGAGGCTGGTGTTCGGGATATGGGGCAGCCGCCCGAAGCGGTTCTGGTGCGCCGCGGTCTCGTTCAGCGAATAGTCGCCGACGCGGCCCGCGACACCCTCCGCCCGCCCGCGAAGCCAATATTGCTGGAACGGCAGCATGCCGAGGCTGCGCCCGATCTGCCCGAAGGCGTGCATATAGACGTCGCCGATCCGGCCCCAGTTCTGGAACTGCACGCCCAGCTTGAACGACCCCCGCGTCTCGCGGATGAACTCGTCCTCGTCGATGCCGATCAGCGCATTGAACAGCCGGATCGACGGGATGGTCGCCTCGCCCACCCCGACCGTGCCGATTTCCTCGCTTTCGACGAGCCGGATCGACAGGCCGTCCATCGTGCGGGACAGCGCCGCGGCGGCCATCCAGCCCGCGGTGCCGCCCCCGACGATCACCACCTTCGTGATGCGACTGTCGCCCACTCTATCCATTTCCTCTCGTGCAGCGCCGCCAGAGGACGGTCCGTTCCGCAACCAGCGAGCCGGACTTGTCATCCGGCCCGCTCATCCTGTCAGAACTTGTAGGTGATGCCCGCCATGAAGTTGCGGCCATAATTCTGATAGTCGCGAATCTGGCGTGGATCGTTGTTGTAATAGGTCACGAACGGCTCGTTCGTCAGGTTCGACGCCTGGAGCAGGATGCCCAGCCCTTCGAGCGTGCCGCTCTGGAAGGTATAGCCGATCTGCGCGTCGACCACGAACTCGCTCTTCGCCATCACCTTGTCGCGAACGAGGCTGAGCCCCGAAACCTCGGCGAGGAACTTGGAGCGATAGCGGCCCGACACGCGCGCCTGGAAACCCGCCTTTTCGAAATAGGCGGTCCCGTTCACGACCCAGCGCGACAGGCCGGGCATGGCGATCGGGTCGGCGGCGCCTTCGCGGACGCGGCTCTTGGTATAGGAACCGCTGGCCAGCACGCCGAACCCGTCGAGCGCGCTGGAGAAGGTCGCGAAGGGCAGCGAAAGCGAGGCTTCGGCACCATAGAGATGGCCGCCGTTCCCGTTCCGCCATTGCTTGGCGATGCCCTGATAGGTCGCGACTGTTCCGCCGTCCGGAACCTCGAAACCGGTGAAATCGAACGCGTCATTCTGGCGATAGATGTAGTTTTCGAGATATTTGTAGAAGCCGCCCAGCGACACATAGGCGCCCTGGCCGAAATATTTCTCGACCGCGACATCGACCGAGTCGGCCATCAGCGGCCGCAGCTTGGCATTGCCGAGGTCGAGCGACCAGGGCGAGGCGTCGATGTCGGTGTTGTTGCGCTTCGACGAATCGAAATTGACGCCGCCACCCGGCTTCAGCTGATCCATCCGCGCCCGCGCCAGCATGCGCGCCGCGCCGAAGCGCAGGAAGCTGTTGTCGGCGAATTCGACCGTCAGGTTCAGGCTGGGCAGGATTTCGGTATATTTGACGCCGTCGGTCACCGGCGTCGACTGGGTCTGTCCATTCACGACCTGCGCATAGAAGCTCGACGCCGACTGGTCGGTGTGGACGATCTGGACGCCGACATTGCCGCGAACCGGCGTGCCGCCGGCATCGGCATCGAAATTGGCCTGGACGAAGCCGGTCAGCACCTTTTCACGAACCGTATAGTCGTTGAAGATGCGTCCCGGGGTCCAGCCGGCTTCGTCGGTCAGCGTATAATTGCCATCGTTGTAATAGCGCCAGCTGTCGAACGCGACCATGCCGGGGATTCCGATGAAATCGAGCGAGATCGGGTCGAAGAGATAGTCGGAGGGCACCGCGGTATTGGCCGGATAATCGTTGCTGGTCAGCACGAAGCCGCGGTCGTCGAGGCTCTTCTTGCGATCCGAATAATTGGCGCCGACGCGCAGGCTGCTGAACGCGCCGTCGAGTTCCTGCGTCGCCTGCAGGCGCAGCGATTTCAGCTCATCCTTGATCTTCGGGGTATTGACGAAACCGTCCTGGCAGTTGGGCACCGCGCCGCCGCAGCTGTTCCAGCCTTGCGGATCGGTGATCACGAACAAATTGGGGTCGGCATAGTCGAGCGAGGGATCGAGGATGATGCCGCCGTTCGGGCGCAATTCGAACCCCAGCGCGGTTTCGCGCGCGCCGACCCCCGCTCCGCGCCCGGTGCCGAGGTAGATCTCCAGATTCTCCTCGGTCTTCTTGAGCCGCGAATAGCCGAGATCGAGTTCGAGGGTCAGCTTTTCACTGGGCTTGAACTGGCTGTTCCAGCCGCCGGCGATGATCGTCGAATCGCGATGGACGACGTCGTTGCGCATCACCGCCTCGGTTCCCGACCAGGTGCCCTTGGTCACCAGCCCGTTTTCGATGGTGAAGCCGGGCAGCAGCGTCGAATTGCCCCACGCCAGGGGAAGCTCGATACCGCGCAGGCGCTGGACGTCCTTGAACTTCGACCAATAGCCGTCGATCGTCGTGTGGAACCTGTCGCTGGGCTCCCATTCGACGACGGCCATCACGCCGTCGCGCTTCAATTCGTTCGATTTCACATAGGGCTTGGCGCCGCCGATCAGGAAGGCGGTGTTGGTGCCGTCGGTCAGCTCGGGATAGCCCCAGGCGTTGAACCGCTCCTCGGCGGTCGGCGACTGCATGCGCGCATAGCCGATCGCCCAGCCGAGCGTGCCGTCGGCATTCTGGTCGATATAGGAGATGTTGGCGCGATAGCCCTTGTCCGAAATATCGGGGTTGAGCTTGCCGAGGTCGTTCATCTCGAAACGGGCGCCGACGGCGATGGCGCGCTTGCCATAGGCGAGCGGGCGCACCGTCCGCATGTCGATCGTGCCGCCGAGCGCCTGCCCGATCAGCGAGGCGTCGGGGGTCTTGTAGACGATCGCGCCATTCAGGAGCTCGGACGGATATTGGTCGAGCTCGACGCCGCGATTGTTGCTCGCCGACACCTGTTCGCGGCCATTGAGCAGGGTCGTGGTGAAATCGGGCGCGAGGCCGCGGATCGACACGACATTGGCGCGGCCGTCGAGGCGCTGCGTCGCAAGGCCGGGAAGGCGCGACAGCGATTCTGCGATCGACAGGTCGGGCAGCTTGCCGATATCCTCGGCCGAGACGACCTCGACGATCGAGGTGTTTTCCTTCTTCGCCTGGACCGAATTGTTGATCGCGCCGCGAATGCCGGTGACGACGATCTCGCCGTCCACGGCGGCCCCGGCGTCGTCGACGGGAGCGGTGCCCGCATCCTGCGCCATCGCGGCGCCCGGCAGGATGACGGTCAAGGCAAGGCCGAGCGCGATGGCGCTGGCACCGCGGCGGAATGTGGTCGGCATGGTCATGAATAGGCTCCCCTGGCTCGGACGGGCGGTCTTGCCGCGCATCGGTCCGGGGACGGCGTTGCGTCCGCCAGGCTCCTCTCCGACACGCGGGTGTTCCCGTCTTCGCCCCGCAATTGAAGCCAATCGGCGGCGGCGACCATAGGGTATACGTATACGCATATTATGCAGCAGCGGCGCTTGGTGCCAAAATGTCACAGCCCGCTTCGCGCCGCGCGGGCGCCGGATGCGAGGCCTTGCGCGGCGCCCGGCACCCGCTAGATTCGGCGCGCGCGCAGCCTTGGGGAAGGCCGCGGGGCAGGAGAGGAACATGGGGCGGCAGCCCTCGTCCAAGCCGACGTCGTTCGATATCGCCTATCTGGCGGGCGTGTCGCAGCCGACGGTGTCGCGCGCGCTGCGCGGCAGCAAATCGGTCAGCGCCGCGACCCGCGCCAACATCGAGCGCATCGCGCGCGAGCTCAACTATACGGTCGACAAGAACGCCTCGAGCCTGCGCTCGCAGCGCACCCACACGCTCGCACTGCTCTTCTTCGAGGATCCGACCCCCGACGAATCGATGATCAACCCCTTCTTCCTGTCGATGCTGGGGTCGATCACGCGGCAATGCGCGCTGAGGGGCTACGACCTGCTCATCAGTTTCCAGCAGATGCACAACGACTGGCACGTCGCCTATCAGGACAGCCACCGATCGGACGGCATCATCCTCCTGGGCTATGGCGACTATCAGCTCTACCGCGCAAAGCTCGAGCATCTGGTCGAGATGGGGACCAAATTCGTGCGCTGGGGATCGGTGTCGGACGACAGCATCGGGTTGACCGTCGGGTCGGACAATGTCGGCGCGGGCGAGGCGGCGGGCGCGCATCTGATCGCAATCGGGCGGCGGCGCATCGCCTTCCTCGGCGACGCGTCGGATCATGCGCCCGAATTCCAGGACCGCTACACCGGGCTCTGCCGCGCGATGGCGGCGGCGGGACTGACCGCCGATCCGGTGCTTCAGCAGGACGCCGTCTCCTCCGAGGAATCGGGCTATGCCGCCGCGAAGGCGCTGCTCGCGCGCGGGCAGCCGTTCGATGCGATCTTCGCGGGCAGCGACCTGATCGCGATTGGCGCGATGCGCGCCCTCGCCGAAGCGAAGCTCCGCTGCCCGCAGGACGTCGCGCTGATCGGCTTCGACGATATCCCCGCCGCCAGCCAGACCTCGCCGACGCTGACCACGGTGATGCAGGACATGAAGGGCGCGGGCGAACTGCTCGTCGACGCGCTCCTCCGCCGCATCGACGGCAAAGCGGCCGACCGCACCATGCTGCCCGCCCGGCTGATCAAGCGGCAGAGCACGGCGGTCTAGGAAAGTCCCGCACCCGCTTTGGGGTGAGTTGCCGCCATACCCCACCTTCGTCATTCCCGCGAAAGCGGGAACCCAGAGCGTGCGTCGGCTGATTCCACACTGGGTTCCCGCTTTCGCGGGAATGACGCGTTAGTGATATGCCAAGCGTCGATTTGGCCGGAAGCCGACCTCCCACGTATTCGTATACGTAACCCGCCGCGCTTGCTCTCTCCCCTCCACGCTGCGACACCCTCACCCGACGAGAGCCGGCGAGCGGCCACAAGGGGAGAGACGCAATGGACAAGCCGCGGCAGGGCCTCGCCGGCCTGTGGAACATCAGCTTCGGCTTTCTCGGCCTCCAGATCGGCTTCGCGCTGCAGAACGCCAATATGAGCCGTATCTTCCAGTCGCTCGGCGAGGATCTCGACCGGCTGCCCGGCCTGTGGGCCGCGGCGCCGCTGACCGGGCTGCTCGTCCAGCCCATCGTCGGTCATATGAGCGACCGGACCTGGTTCGGCCGCCTCGGCCGCCGGCGCCCTTACTTTCTCGCCGGGGCGATCCTCGCGGCGATCGCGCTGTTCGTCATGCCCGAAAGCCCCGCGGTCTGGTTCGCGGCGGGGATGCTGTGGATTCTCGATGCCTCGCTCAACATCTCGATGGAGCCGTTCCGCGCCTTCGTCGGCGACATGCTGCGCAAGGACCAGCACAGCGCCGGCTATGCGGTGCAGACCGCCTTTATCGGCGTCGGCGCGGTCGTCGGCTCACTCCTTCCGGCGGCCATGGAGGCGCTCGGCGCGGCCAATGTCGCGCCGCTGGGACAGATTCCCGACACGGTGCGCTACGCCTTCTGGGCCGGCGGGGTCGCGCTGTTCCTCGCGGTGCTGTGGACCGTCGTCACCACGGGCGAATACAGCCCCGAACAGATGGCGGCGTTCGAGGCCGCACGCGCCGAGGAAGCGGCACCCGCGCAGCGCGCGCTCGCCTCGCGCGGCTATGGCGCGAGTCTCGCCTGGATCGCGGGCGGCCTCATCGTCGCGTTCGTCCAGATGCGCTTCGCGCTGCTGCGCGAGATCTTGCTGCTCGGCGCGCTGCTCGCGGGCTACGGCCTCGCCTCGATGCTCGCGATCGCGTTCGCGCGCCGCGGCAACACGGCCAATATGCTGTCGAGCATCGTCGGCGATTTCGCGGGCATGCCCGCGCTGATGAAGCGGCTCGCGCTCGTCCAGTTCTTCAGCTGGTCGGCGTTGTTCATCATGTGGATCAACACGACGCCGATCGTCACCCAATATCATTTCCATTCCACCGACCCCGCCACGGCCGCCTATCAGGACGGCGCCAACTGGGTCGGCGAGCTGTTCGCGATCTACAACGGTGTCGCGGCGGTCGCGGCGCTGACGCTGCTGCCGTGGCTCGCGGCGCGGATCGGCGCGGCGCGCACCCATATCGTCGGGCTGCTGTGCGGCGCGATCGGCTATGCGAGCGTCTTCGTGCTGCGCGATCCGACCCAGCTCATCCTCAGCGAAATCTTCATCGGCATCTTCTGGGCCTCGGTGCTCGCCATGCCCTATGCGATTCTCGCTTCCAGCCTGCCGCAGGCGAAGCTCGGCATCTATATGGGGCTGTTCAACGTCTTCGTCGTGGTGCCGCAATTGCTCGTCGCGACGGTGATGGGACAGGTGATGCAGGCCTTTTTCCCCGGCGAGCCGATCTGGACGATGGCCTTCGCGGCGGCGACGCTAATCCTCGCCGCCGCCGCGATGGCGCGTGTCGTGCCGCTGGTTCCGGCCAGCAAGCCGGCTTCCTAGGACCAGCCGCCCGCCAGCGCGCGGAACAGCGCGATCTGGCGGCGCGAGATCGCAGCGTCCTGCGCCGCGAGCGCCGCTTCGGCCTCGGCGGCGGTGCGTTCGGCGTCGAGCCAGGCGAGCGAGTCCGCGGCGCCCTCCTCGCGCTGGGCGCGCACGATCCGCGCCGCCTTCGCCGACTGCTCGCGCGCCGCGCGGAGCGCCTGCCGCTGTTCGAGCGCGCGCGCATAGCCGGAGAGCGCGGTTTCGGTTTCCTCCAGCGCGCGCAGCACCGTGCCGTCGAAGCGCGCGAGCGATGCCTGCGTCTCGGCCTCGGCCGCCGCGATGCGCGCCCGCGCCGGCTCCTGATTGGGGAAAGCCCAGTTGATCAGCGGCCCCAGCAGCCAGCGCAGCGGCCCGCCGCCGAAAATGTCGCCGAAGCCGGTGCCCGTCGACCCGACCGATCCGCCGAGCGTGATGCGCGGATAAAGGTCGGCGGTCGCGACCCCGATCCGCGCCGTGTCGGCGGCGAGGCGACGCTCGGCGGCGCGGACGTCGGGGCGACGCTTCAAAAGCGCCGCCCCGTCACCGACCGGGATGGGATCGGTGATCTCGAGGCTGATATTGCGGTCGGCTGCGATGGCGGGCAACGCCGCGGGCGCGCGGCCGGTCAGCGTCGCGAGACGGAACAAGGCCGCCTGCCGCTCGGCCTCGAGCGCCGGAATGTCGGCGGCACGCTGGTCGCGCAGCGTCGTGATCCGCGCGAGATCGAGCCCGGTCGCCAGCCCCGCCTCCTTGCGCCGCCCGGTCAGCATCACCTGCCGGTCGAGCAGGCGGGCGATATGCCGCGCGACGTCGAGCCGCGCGGCGCCCGAGGCGGCGTCGGCATAGGCGAGCGTCGTGTCGGACACGACCATCACGCGCACCGCCTCGGCATCGGCTTCGGCCGCCGCGACGTCGCCGCGCGCCGCCTCGACCGATCGCGCGACGCGGCCGAACAAGTCGACCTCATAGGCGATGTTCAGCCCGGCATCGACCGACCAGTCTTCGCGGGGTCCGCCCGGCAGGCGCTGCCCTTCCGGGCTGCGGCCATAGTCGGCGCCGGCGGCGACCCCGGTCTGCGGCAGCCGGTCGCCGCGCGCGCCGCGCAGCGCGGCGCGCGCCTTGGCGATGTTGGCGACCGCGACGCGGACGTCGCTATTGGCCTTCAGCGCATCGCCGACCAGCCCATCAAGCACCGGGTCGTCATAGAGACGCCACCAGTCGGCCGCGACCGGATCGAGGCTGACGGCGCCGCTGTCCGCCGCCACGAACGTACCGGTCGCGGCGGGGGCCGACGCCGATTGCGGCGCCCTGTAATCGGGGCCGACCGCGCAGGCGGCGAGCGTGAGCGCCGAAGCGGCGGTGAGGATAGTGCGGAGCATCATCATCTTTCTCCTTATTCCGCCGGGACCGGCGCGAGCGCGCCATGATCGCCGGACCCGCGCTGGCGGCGCTGCGCCAGCCGCTCGCCGAGCGCGCGGCAGACGACGTAGAAGGTCGGGGTGAAGACGAGGCCGAACGCCGTCACGCCGAGCATGCCGAAGAACACCGCGGTGCCGAGCGCCTGCCGGAGCTCCGCCCCCGCCCCGCTCGCGACCAGCAGCGGCACCGCGCCGAGGATGAAGGCGAAGCTCGTCATCAGGATCGGGCGCAGGCGGTCGCGCGCGGCGCGCACCGCCGCCTCGATGGGGGACAGCCCGTCCTGCTCCTCGGCCTGGCGGGCGAATTCGACGATCAGGATCGCGTTCTTCGCCGCGAGCGCGATCAGGACGACGAGCCCGATCTGCGTCAGGACATTATTGTCCATGCCGCGCAGATTGACCCCGATCATCGCCGCGAGCAGGCACATCGGCACGATCAGGATGATCGCGAGCGGCAAGGTCAGGCTCTCATATTGCGCCGCGAGCACCAGGAAGACGAAGACCACCGCGAGCGCGAAGACGATGCCCGCGGTGTTCGCCGCCGCCTTCTGCTGGAAGGCGATGCCCGTCCACTCGGTGCCATAGCCCGCGGGCAGTGCCGTGCTCGCCAGCTTCTCCATCGTCGTCAGCGAAGCGCCCGATGACGATCCCGGCGCGGTGTCGCCATCGACCTCGACCGCGGGGAAGAGGTTGTAGCGCGTGACGCGGTAGGGACCCGTGCGATCCTCGAAATTGGCGACCGATCCGATCGGCACCATTGCCCCCGAGTTGGACCGGGTGCGAAGATTCGCGATGTCGGCGACCGTCTGGCGATAGGGCGCGTCGGCCTGCGCGGTGACGCGGTAGGTGCGCCCCAGCAGGTTGAAGTCGTTGACGAAGGCCGAGCCAAGATAGACCTGCAGCGCTTCGAACACGCGGTCGGGCGGGACGCCGAGCGCGTTCGCCTTGGCGCGGTCGATGTCGGCGAAGACGCGCGGGTTGGTGGGGTCGAAGAAGGTGAAGACATTGGCGAGGCCCTGCGTCCGGTTCGCCTTGCCGATCAGGCCACCCGCTTCCTTCGCCAGCTCGGCATAGCCGTGCCCGTCGCGATCCTGCACGATCATCCGGTAGCCGCCCGCCGAACCGATCCCCTGGATCAGCGGCGGCGGAATGATCACGATCTGCGCCTCGGTGATGTCGGCGGTGCGCTTCTGCGCCTCGCCCATGATGTCCTGCAGCGTGACGCCCAGCTTCTTGCGCTCCTCGAACGATTTAAGCGGGAAATAGGCGGCGGCCGAATTGGGGGCCAGTGTCTGCGACGGACCGTCGAAGCCCGCGAGCATCACCGACCCCAATACCCCGTCGACCGGCAGCACGCGCGCCGCGACCTTCTGCAGCACCGCGTCGGTGCGTTCGACCGAGGCGCCCGAGGGCAGCTTGGCGACGACGAGGAAATAGCCCTGGTCCTGCGCCGGGATGAACCCCGTCGGCGTCGCCCAGAACAGCGCGACGGTCGCCGCGATCAACCCGGCATAGGTCGCCATCACCTTCTTCGGCGCGCGCACCAGCCGCGCGGTGAGCGCCGCATAGGCGTCGCCCATTCGTTCGAAGCCGCGGTTGAATGCATCGCCGGCGCGGCGGACCATCCGCATGCCGCGCCCCTCGTTCGCGGGCGCCGCGTGCGGCCGCAGCAGGATCGCCGCGAGCGCGGGCGACAAGGTGAGCGAAAGGACAAGCGAGATGATCGTCGCGGTCGAGATGGTCACCGCGAACTGCTGGTAGAAGGCGCCCGACAGTCCGGTGAGGAACAGCGTCGGCACGAATACCGCGCAGAGCACGAGCACGATTGCCACCAGCGCCGCCGACACCTCGTCCATCGACGTCCGCGCGGCCTCCAACGCGCTCATCCCCTTTTCGAGATTGCGCTCGACATTCTCGACGACGACGATCGCGTCGTCGACGACGATCCCGATCGCGAGCACCATGCCGAACAGCGAGAGGTTGTTGAGGCTGTAGCCGAGCGCGGCGAGCACCGCGAAGGTGCCGACCAGCGACACGGGGATCGCGAGCACCGGGATGATCGCCGCGCGCCACTTCTGGAGGAAGACCAGAATGACGATGACGACGAGCACCACCGCTTCGAACAAGGTGTCCATCACCGCGTCGATCGACTGGGCGATGAATTCGGTGGGGTTGTAGATGACGCGATATTCGAGCCCCTTGGGAAAGCTCTTCGACGCCGCCTGCATCTCGGCCTCGACTGCCTGCGCGGCGGCGAGCGCATTCGATCCGGGGCGCTGGAAGGTCGCGAGGATGACCGTCGGATCGCCCGACAGATAGGTATTCGAATTATAATCCGACGCGCCGAGCTCGACGCGCGCGACGTCGGCGACACGGACCTGCCGCCCGTCGGCATCGCTACGGATGACGATATTGGCGAAATCCTTGGGATCGGTCAGCCGGCCCTGCGTTTCGACGTTGAGCTGGAAATCGCTGCCATTGGCATAGGGCGGCTGGCCGAGCGAGCCGGCGGCAACCTGCACATTCTCGCGGCGCAGCGCGGCGACGATCTCGCCGGCGGTCAGGTCGAGCGCGGCGGCGCGGCCGGGGTCGATCCACACGCGCATCGCATAGTCGCGGTTGCCGAACAGCCGCACGTCGCCGACGCCGTCGATGCGGCTGAGGCGATCGCGCAGCTGGGTCAGCGCGTAATTGGAGATGTAAGCGCGATCGAGCGACTTGTCGGGCGATACGAGGTTCACGATCAACAGGAAATCGGGCGAGGTCTTGCGCGTCACGACGCCGAGCCGCTGCACCGTCTCGGGCAGCCGCGGGGTCGCGATCGCGACGCGGTTCTGCACCAGCACCTGCGCGGCATCGAGGTCGGTGCCGATCGCGAAGGTCACGGTGATCGTGACGACGCCGTCGCCGGTCGACTGGCTGCTCATATAGAGCATGTTCTCGACCCCGTTGATCTCCTGCTCGATCGGCGCCGCCACCGTGTCGGCGACGGTTTCGGCCGAGGCGCCGGGATAGCTCGCCGTGACGGTGACCGTCGGCGGGACGATGTCGGGATATTGCGAGACGGGCAGGCCGACATAGGCCACCGCCCCGACGATGGTGATGATCACCGCGAGGACCGCCGCGAAGATCGGCCGGTCGATGAAGAAACGCGATAGGCGCATGGGAGAGCCCCTGTTCTATGAGTAATTCAACCTCCCCCTCCCGCGGGCGGGAGGGGAGAAAGGTCATTTCGCGAAGGTCGCCTGCGCCGACAGCGGCTCGCTTGCCGACGCGATCGCCTTCTCGGGCTCCGCGGCGATGCGGCCCGCCTTGGTGAAGGCCTTCTCGCCCGGCCGCGCGAACTGATATCCGGTGATCACGACGCGGTCGGCCGCGGCCAGCCCCGCGCGGATCACGCGCAGCCCGTCGACCTCGGGCCCGATCTCGACCGGCTTTGCGGCGACGGTGCCGTCCCGGCCGACGACATAGACAATCTTGCGCGCCTGGTCGGTCTGCACCGCGGCGGCGGGGACGAGCAGCGCGCGGGTCGTCTCGCCGGTCGCGAGCCGCATGTTGCCGAACATGCCTGGGGTCAGGAACATCTCCGGGTTGGCGAAGCGAGCGCGGGCGCGGATCGTTCCCGAGCGCGGGTCGAGCCCATTATCGGTGAAGTCGAGTTGACCCTTCCAGCGATAATCGCCTTCGTCCTGCAGCCGCACCTCGACCGCCGCGCCCTTGCCGGTACCGTCGCGCTTGGTCTTGAGGAACAGCGCTTCGGAGCCCTGGAAGGTGAAGTAGATCGGGTCCATCGCGTTGATCGTGGTGAGCAAGGTGCCGCCGGCATCGCCCGCCGACACGAGATTGCCGGGGTCGATCATCCGGTCGGAGATGCGCCCGCTCTGCGGCGCGCGCACGGTGGTGAATTCGACGTCGAGCGCGCGCACCGCGATGCGCGCCTCGGCTCCGGCGAGCGCCGCCGACGCCGCGCGGACGCGGGCGCGCAGCCGGTCGATCTCGCTCTCCGACACCGCCTCGACGTCGACGAGCCGGCCGGCGCGCTCGAGTTCGAGCCTCGCCAGCGCAAGGTCGCTGCGCGCGCTTGCCGCGGCGGCGCGCGCCTCGGCGAGCGCGGCGCGATAGGGGCGCGGATCGATGGTGAAAAGCGGCTGGCCCTTGCGGACGATCTGGCCGTCGGTGAAATGCACGGCGGTGATCGCGCCCGAGACGCGCGGGCGCACCTCGACCGATCGGCTCGCCTCGAAGCGGCCGATATATTCGTCCCACAAGGTCACCTCGCGCGACAGCGGCGGCGCGACAGTCAGCACCGGCGGCGGCGCGGCGGCGGCCTGCGGCGCGCCGTCGCGCAGCACCCACCAGGCCCCGGTCACGATCACCAGCAACGCCGCGATCCACAGGGCGCGGCGGCGCCGGTGGGGGTGGAGGAGGTCGGCGAGTTCGCGCCGGACTTTGGCATCGGCGGGGTCGATTTTCTCGATCGGAGTGTGGACGGTCATGGCTGGGCCTTTTCTCTGGTCGGTCGCTGCGCGCGGAGCGCAAAAGGGGCCGGCGCCGGAAGCATGGCCGCCGGCCCTAGGGAGTCACGAAAGGGTCGTCAGAGAGCGGCCGCAGCCGCCCTCCCTGGAAGGGCCTACGCGCGCGGCGCGGGCATCTGGTCTGTCATTGGTCTGTTATCGAAAACGCCGAAGCGGGATGCTCAGGGGCGCGGCCGCCGCAGAGGGGACATGCGGCGGCCGGCCGGGGGGAGAAGTCTGTGTCGTTCAGGCATGGCGGCACTCCTTCGGCAAACGCGAAGCGAACGCCGATCCGGGGAGAGGGAATGTCTTATGTACTAAACGGTATATAAGTAGAAATGCGCCGCGTCAAGACCATTCTATACCGGGCGGTAAAAATTTTCTGTCAGCGCCCCGGCCAGAGCTTTAGGCTGGTCTCGACCAGCCGCTCGAGCTCGGCGCGCGTCGCGCCCGCGCCCGCCTGGACGGCGAGCCCCTGGTTGATCGCGGTCAGCAGCGCGGCGAGGCCTTCTGGGTCGACGTCGGCCGGCAGGTCGCCCTCCTCCTTCGCGCGCGCGAAACGGTCGAGCATCGCGCGCTTCGCTGCGGCGCTGCGTTCGAGCACCGCCTCGCGGATGCCCTCGGCCTCCGACCCGCAGGCGACCGAACTGATCACGCCGAGGCAGCCGTGCGGATTGTCGGGGCAGGTCTGCATCTCGAGCGCGCCGCGCATCAGCCGCTCGGCGACTCCGCGCGCGGTGGGCGCTTCGAGCGCCTCGCGCATGTAATCGAGCTTTTCGCGCTCATAGAGGTCGAGCGCCTTGTTGAAGAGCGCCTCCTTGTTGCCGAAGGCGGCGTAGAGGCTCGGCTTGGTGATCCCCATCGCATCGGTGAGGTCGGCCATCGACGCGCCCTCATAGCCCTTGCTCCAGAAGACGCGCAGCGCCGCCGCGAGCGCAGCATCGACGCAGAATTCGCGCGGGCGGCCCTTGGGAGCGGGAGGAGCTTCGACTTCCATAACGTCCGGTATATATGTGCCGGCGCACCGCTTGTCCAGTCGGCGAGACGCGATCCGCCCAGGTTGCAAAACTGGTCAAACATATTGTCTGCCAAAGAGGGTTGAAATCGTCATACCAGTTGTATAGTCCAATACCCGCACAAGAGACGAACCGGGAGAGAGGGCGCGATGCTGCTGCGGGCTGTTTTGATGGGGGCGATCGGGGTTTCGGCGGCGCAGGCCGCGCAGGCCCGCGATATATTGGTCGCCGACCAGGTCGAATATAAGGCGGCGGTCAAGGCCGCGAAGCCCGGCGACTCGATCGTCCTTCGCGACGGCGAATGGCGCGACGCCCAGCTCGTCTTCACCGGCGCCGGCACCGCCGACGCGCCGATCACCCTCACCGCCCAGACCAAGGGCAAGGTGCTGCTCACCGGCGCCTCGAACCTCCGCCTCGGCGGCAGCCACCTCGTGGTGTCGGGGCTCGTCTTCAAGCGCGGCGCCAGCCCGACGCGCGAGGTCATCAGCTTCCGCCGCGATTCGAAGACACTGGCGAGCGACACCCGCGTCACCGAAATCGTCATCGACGGTTTCAGCAAACCCGACCGCCGCGCCGAGGATATCTGGGTCGCGCTCTACGGCACGAACAACCGCGTCGACCATTCGCATTTCGAGGGCAAGACCAACGCCGGCGTCACCCTCGCGGTGATCCGCAAGGCGGGCGACCCGCTCGACAACCGCCACCGCATCGATCACAATTATTTCGGCCCGCGTCCGCCCTTGGGCTCGAACGGCGGCGAGACGATCCGCATCGGCACCAGCGAGGAATCGCTCTCCGACAGCCACACGCTCATCGAACGCAACATCTTCGACCGCACCAGCGGCGAGGTCGAGATCGTCTCGGTCAAGTCGGGCGGCAACATCGTCCGCGAGAATCTGGTGCTGTCGTCGCAGGGCGCCTTCGTGCTGCGCCACGGCAACGGCAATCTGGTCGAGCGCAACATCTTCCTCGGCAACCATGTGCCCGACAGCGGCGGCGTCCGCATCATCAACCGCGATCAAATCGTGCGCTTCAACTATATGGAAGGGCTCGCGGGCAAGGATTTCAAGAGCGCGATCACCGTGATGAACGGCGTGCCCAATTCGGTGATCAACCGTTATCATCAGGTGTCGAACGCGGTGATCGAGCGCAACTCGATCCTCGACAGCGCGCGCATCACCCTCGCCGCGGGCGCCGATGCCGAACGCTCGGCGCCGCCGGTCGCCAGCAAATTTATGGGCAATCTTATTAGCGGCGCCAAGGGGGCCGACCCGTTCCGCGCCGAGGACGATATCGGCGGCATGGCCTTTGCCGGCAATGTCGAGGCGGCGGTCGCGCACCCATTGTTGACGAACGGCGTCGCACAGCGCGAGCTCCAGCTCGAACGCGCCGCCAACGGCCTCCTCTATCCGACCGATCCCGCGCTTGCCGACATCGGCGCGCCGCGCGACCTCGTCCCGGTAAAGCGCGAAGAGGTCGGCGCGCCCTGGTATCGCCCCGACGCCGCCGAAGCGGCGTTCGGCGCCGGGCGCACCGTCGAGCTCGCGGCGGGCGCGTCGCTCGCCGACGCGGTCGGCGCCTCGCGCGCCGGCGACACGCTCGCGCTCGCCGCCGGAACATACGAAGTCGCGGCACCGGTCGCGATCCGCCACCGGTTGACCATTGCCGGGCAGGCGGGCGCCGCGCCGGTCGTCCATGTCGCGAGCGGCGCCTTCGCGCGGATCGAGGCGGGCGGCGGACTGCGCCTCGCCGACCTGACGCTCGACGCGCGCAAGGCCGCCGGCGATGCGGCGCTGATCGCGGTCGGCGCGGGCGCCGCGCCCAATTACGAGATCGAGATGAAGGGCGTGTCGGTGCGCGGCCCCGGCAAGGCGGCGCGGCTCGACGGCGTCGTCATGGCGCCCGGCACCTTCGCCAATGCGATCGAACTGCTCGGCAGCAGCTTCGCCGACATCAGCGGCGCGGTCGTCCTCGGCACCGGCGAGCAACAGCCCAAGGGCTGGTATCCGGTCGAACGGCTCGAGATCGCGGGGAGCAGCTTCATCCGCGTCGGCCTCGTCGCCGACCTCCTGCGCAAGGGCACCGATGAAAGCACCTTCGGCCCCTATGTGTCGATGACGGGGTCGAGCGTGTCGGACAGCGGCGCGGGCGACGCCTCGCTCCGCCTCTCGGGCGCCCAGCACAGCGAAATCCTCGGCAACAGCTTCGAAAATTCGGCGCCGCTCGTCGTCATCCACTCGGTCGGCAAGCCCGAGACGCGGATCGCCGGCAACGCCTTTCGCGCCACCCCCGCGCCGCGCGTCGAAGAACTGAGATACAAGGGGCCGCCGCGCGCGAAGCTCGCGGGCAATTTCACGGAAGGCCGTCCATGACCCGCACCCTCGCGCTGCTCCTCGCGGCGAGCGCCCTGCCCCTTTCCGCCGCGCCCACCCTCGCGCAGCCCGCATCGATGCAGCCGACCTATGCGCCGCTCTTCGCCGCCGAGGTCACGCAAGCGAAGCGCGACCTCGACGCCTCGATCCGCGCCGGAATCAACGTGCCCGTGCCCAAGGATCCGGGCGGCGGCTTCACCCACGAGCAGCATAAGCGCAATTACCGCATCATCTTCGAGGGCGGCCAGCTTTACCGGCTCACCGGCGATCGCCGCTATCTCGATCATGTCCGCGACATGCTGCTCGCCTATGCCGACCTCTATCCGAAGCTCGGCCCGCACCCGGCCGCTGCGAACCAGGTTCCAGGCCGATTGTTCTGGCAAAGCCTCAACGACAGCGTCTTCCTCGTCAACGCGGTGCAGGGCTACGCCGAGATTCGCGATGCTCTCTCCGCCGCCGACCGCCGCCGCATCGACGACGACGTGATCCGCCCGATGGCGCGCTTCCTGTCGGACGGCTCGCCGCAGGTCTTCAATCGCATCCACAATCACGCGACCTGGGCGTGCGCCGGGGTCGGGCTCGCGGGCTATCTGCTCGGCGACCGCGACCTGGTCGACAAGGCGCTGATGGGGCTCGACAAGAGCGGCAAGTCAGGCTTCCTGCGCCAGCTCGACCTGCTCTTCTCGCCCGACGGCTATTATGCCGAAGGGCCCTATTACCAGCGCTACGCGCTCCAGCCCTTCGTCGTCTTCGCCGCAGCGATCGACGCCAACGAGCCTCAGCGCAGGATCTTCGACTATCGGGGCGGCATCGTGCTCAAGGCGATCCGCACCGCGATCGACGTCACCCATTCGGGATATTTCATCCCGATCAACGACGCGATGCCCGACAAGAGCCTGCGCACCGAGGAACTCTATCACGCGGTCGCGATCGCCTATGCCGCCACGCACGACCCCGCCTTCCTGTCGATCGCGAAGTGGCAGGGCCATACGGTGCTGACCCCCGCCGGGCAGGCGCTCGCCGCCGACGTCGCCGCGGGCAAGGCGAAGCCCTGGCCCTTCGAATCGCGCCGGCTCGGCGACGGCCCCGACGGCAAAGAGGGCGCACTCGTCCTGCTGCGCGAAGGAAGCGATCCCGACGGCCCGCTGCTCGTCGCCAAGAACACCGTGCAGGGCATGGGCCACGGCCATTTCGACCGGCTGAACTGGCTCTATTATGACGAGACCGGCGCGGTCGTCACCGACTATGGCGCCGCACGCTTCCTCAACGTCGAGGCGAAGCACGGCGGGCGTTACCTTCCCGAAAACGACAGCTGGGCGAGCGCGACGATCGCGCACAATACTTTGGTCGTCGATGAACAAAGCCAGTTCGGCGGCGACTGGAAGACCGGCGAAAAGGTCCCGACGCGCCAGCTTTCGGCCGGGCTCGACGCTCCGACCCGCTGGTCGATCGCCGAAGTCGACGGCGCCTATCCGAACGTTTCCATCCGCCGCGCGCTCGTCATGCTCGACGTCGACGGCCTTTCGAATCCGCTGATCCTCGACATCCTCCACGGGACTGGCAGCGGCAGGCATCGCTATGACCTGCCGCTGCATTTTTCGGGACATATCATCGACAGCGACATCGCGTTCGAGCAGAATCTCGCCGAGCGGCCGGTACTGGGGACGGCGAACGGCTACCAGCATCTTTGGGTCGACGGCGAAGGAAGCAAGAGCGGTCCGGCGCGCCTCACCTTCATGCAGGACAGCCGCTTCTATTCCTATCATATGGCGCCGCCCGCGGGCGCCCGCTTCATCCTCGCCGAAAGCGGCGCGAACGATCCCGAGTTCAACCTCCGCCGCGAACCTGCGCTGATCCAACGGGTCGACGGCGCGGGCGAGGCGACCTTCGTCAGCCTGCTCGAACCGCACGGCCGCTACGACGCCTCGTCCGAGGCCGTCGTCGCGAGCAGCTCGCGCATCGCCTCGCTCGAGTATCGGCGCGACGGCGATGCCGATATCGTGCTGGTGACCTTCGTCGACGGCCGCCGTCTCGCGGTCGCGGTCGCGGGCGACACCACCGCGGGCGTCAAACATAGCGCGACCGTCGCCGGCCGCAGCTTCACCTGGACCGGCCCCGTCGGCCGCCTCGACCTCCCCAAGGGAGACGCTCAATGAAGGGGCATTTGCGCTGGTGCGTGATCGGCCTGATCGGCCTCGCCACCGTGATCAACTATATCGACCGCAACGCGCTCGCGGTGATGTGGCCCGAAGTGTCAAAGGATATCGGCGCGACCAAGGAAGATTATGCGCTGCTGGTGACGATCTTCATGATCGCCTACGCCTTCGGCCAGTCGCTGTTCGGGCGTGTGTTCGACGCGATCGGGACGCGAATGGGCTTCACCGTCTCGATCTTCTTCTGGTCGCTGTCGATCGCCGCGCACGCGCTGGTCCGCTCGATGCCGCTGCTCGGCTTCCTGCGCGCCACCCTCGGCGTCAGCGAGGCGGGCAACTGGCCCGGCGCCGCCAAGGCCAACGCGCTCTGGTTCCCCTCGCGCGAACGCGCGCTGGCGCAGGGCATCTTCAACGCCGGCGCGTCACTCGGCGGCATCGTCTCGGCGCCGCTCGTCGCGCTGCTCTTCATCCAGTTCGGCTGGCGCGGCACCTTCCTCTTCGTCGGCATTTTGGGCTTCATCTGGCTCGTTCCGTGGCTCTGGTTCTACAAGGCCGATCCCGAAACCAACCCGCGCCTCGGCGCCGAGGAGCGCGCCTATATTCTCTCCGGGCGCAGCGAGGCGGGCGCGAGCGACGACCGCCGCATGCCGCTCGGCGAGCTGCTGCGCTACCGCCAGAGCTGGGCGGTCATCCTGTCGCGCTTCTTCCTCGACCCCGTCTGGTGGCTGTTCGTGTCGTGGCTGCCGATCTATCTCGCCGAAACCTTCGGCTTCGACGTCAAGCAGATCGGCCTCTTCGCCTGGGTGCCCTATGTCGGCGCGATGCTCGGCAGCCTGTTCGGCGGCTGGTTCGCCGGGCGGATCATCGATCGCGGCGGTAGCGTCCACAAGGCGCGCACGCTGGCGATCGGCATCGGCTGCGCGATCATGCTCCCCGCCTTGCTTTTCACGATCCGCGCCGCCGATCCGCTGACCGCGGTGCTGCTGATCGCGTGCATCCTCTTCGGCTTCCAGATGGCGATCGGCAACATCCAGACGCTGCCCAGCGACTGGTTCGGCGGCGGCGCGGTCGGCAGCCTCGCCGGGATCAGCGGCACCGCCGCGGTCGCGGGCACGCTGATCACCACCTGGCTCGTGCCGGTGCTGACCAAGACCAGCTACGCGCCGATCTTCGCGCTTTCGGCGGCGATCGTGCCGCTCTCCTTCTTCGCCTTCCGGCTGGTCGGCGGCCGCGTCGAACCGGTCGCCACCCAACCCCAATCCACCCAAGAATAAGGAACTGCATCACATGACTCTCCAGGGCAAAACCGCGCTCGTCACCGGCGGCGGCCGCGACATCGGCCGATCGGTCTCGATCGCCCTCGCCCGCGCCGGCGCGCGCGTCGCGATCAATTACAACAGCGGCCGCGAAGCCGCCGAAGACACGCTCGCCGCCATCAAGGCGGCCGGCGGCGAAGCCTTCCTGATTCAGGCCGACGTCACCGACAGCGGCGCCGTGGCGGCGATGCTGGACGAGGTCGGGATCGCGTTCAGCGGCCGGCTCGACATCCTCGTCAATCTCGCGGGCGGCATGGTCGCGCGCAAGACGCTCGGCGAGATGGACGAGGCTTTTTTCGACCATGTGATGACGCTCAACCTTAAATCGGCGTTTCTCGTTCTGCGCGGGGCGCTGCCCTTCCTCGGCGAAGGCTCGGCGGTGGTGAACGTCTCGAGCCTCGCGGGGCGTGACGGCGGCGGGCCCGGCGCGTCGGTCTATGCGACCGCGAAGGGCGCGATGATGACCTGGACGCGGTCGATGGCGAAGGAGCTCGGCCCGCAGGGCATCCGCGTCAACGCGGTCTGCCCCGGCCTGATCGGCACCAGCTTCCACGACATCTTCTCGAAGCCCGAGGGGCGCGCCGCGACCGCGGGCAATACCCCGCTCCGCCGCGAGGGTCATCCCGACGAGGTCGCCGACACCATCGCCTATCTCGCCTCGCCGGCGGCAAGCTTCCTCACCGGCGTGTGCCTCGACATCAACGGCGGCCTCGCCTTTTCGTGACCGGGAGACCGACATGCGCCGGCTGATCACCACCCTTGTCGCCGCCACCGCCCTCGCGGGCGGGGCGCAGGCGGCCGACCGCGAGCGGACCGACGCGCCGCCGCTGCTGCCTTACAAGATCATCCTCGTCGGCGATTCGACGATGGCGCCGCACAGCGGCTGGGGCGGCGCCTTTTGCGCTAGCCATGTCAAATCGTCGGTCGCCTGCCTCAACACCGGGCGCGGCGGGCGCAGCACGCGCAGCTTTCGCCAGGAAGGGTCGTGGGCCATCGCGCTCGCCGAGGCGAAGGTCCCCGGCTATCGCGGCACCTGGGTGCTGATCCAGTTCGGGCACAACGACCAGTCGAGCAAGTCCGAACGCTGGACCGAGGAGACCACCGAGTTCCCGGCGAACCTCAAGCGCTTCGTCGCCGAGGTGCGCGCCGCGGGCGCGACTCCGGTGCTCGTCACGCCGCTGACCCGCCGCGAGTTCCGGGACGGCAAGCTCCACAACACGCTCGCCAGCTGGTCGGATCAGGTGCGCGCGGTCGCCAAGGCCGAGGGCGTGGCGCTCGTCGATCTCAACGCGCTGAGCGCCGCGCAAACGCAAAGGATGGGCGCCGAAACCGCGACCCAGCTCGCGCAGGAGCCGCCAACGGCGGAGGAGCTTGCCGCCGCGAAGGCCGGGACGACGCTGAAGGCGCGCCCCGCTCCGCCGCCCCCGCCGCCGATCGAGGGCGACGGCGCGCGCGGCCAGGTGACGCGCAAGTTCGACTACACCCACCTCGGCGACGTCGGGGCGGAGGTGGTGGCGAAGCTCGTCACCCAGGCGCTCGCGCAGGCGGTGCCCGATCTTCGGAGCCAGCTCGTCCGCTAGAGCCGCGATTGGACCAGCTTACTGGTTAGTCCAATCTGATAGACACAATTGTTGACAAATTGGTCTGGATGTTCGACCTACCCGGTCAGAACAGACTCGATTTGCCCAAGGGGAGAGACACAGTGAATTCTCGCAATCCGATCCGCGCGCGCGCGCTCCGCGCCGCCCTTCTCGCCGGCACCGGTCCCGTGCTGTTGCTCGCCATGCCGGCCGCCGCGCAGGATGCCGCCGGTTCGGCCGCACAGGACGACGCCGACGCGATCGTCGTCTCCGGCATCCGCGAAACGATCCAGAGCTCGATCGAAGCCAAGCGCCGCGAGACCGCGATCGTCGACACGCTCGAGGCCGACGACATCGGCGACATTCCCGCCATCTCGGTCGGCCAGGCGATCCAGACGATCACCGGTGCGACGACGCACCGCGAAAAGGGTGATGCGTCCGAAATCGCGCTGCGCGGCCTCGGCCCATTCCTTTCCAACGCGACCTTCAACGGCCGCGACGCGACCAACGGCAGCGGCGACCGCTCGGTCAACTTCAACCAGTTCCCCTCCGAACTGGTCAACGAGATCAAGATCTACAAGACGCAGCAGGCGAACCTCGTCGAGGGCGGCGTCGCGGGCACGATCGAGATCGGCACGCTGCGCCCGCTCGACTATGGCAAAACGCGTCTGCAGGGCGAGCTCAAGGCGCAATACAACCCCTATGGCGACCGCGTCATCGGCAGCGCGGGCGGGGTCGGCTGGCGCGGGACGGTCAGCTATGTCGACCAGTTCGCGAACGACACGATCGGCATCTCGATCGGCTTCCAGCGCAACGACACCAACAACCCCGAGGAAACCTACGCCGCGAGCACGACCTGGACCGCGTGCCGCGCCGACGTCACCGTCATCAACAATAATTGCACCGAACTCGACCGCGACGATTATGGCGACGGCATTCCCTATTACCTCGTCCCCAACAGCTATATCTTCCGCCAGATCAGCGAGACAGACAAGCGCGACGCGGTGTTCGGCGCGATCCAGTGGCGCCCGTCGGACCAGTTCAACGTCAACCTCGACGTCCAATATTCGGACCGCACCTTCGTCGAGAATCGCCGCGACCTGACGATCTCGGAGGCGCGGCGCAGCCTGACCAACGTCGAATATGACGAGAATGGCATCGTCCATCACCTCGAAGGATCGAGTTCGCTCGAATCGAACGGTTCGACGCTGACGCGGTCGGAGGAATATCTGGGCGGCGGCCTGTCGGTCGAATGGACGCCGTCGGACCGGCTGACGCTGACCGCCGACGCCTCCTATTCGCGCACCATCCGCACCGAGACCGAGCGCAATTTCCGCCTGCGCACCGACCGCATGGACGTCAACGGGGTCCGTACCGACATCGACAACCAGCGCATCCCCTATATCTACGACATCGCACCGGGCAGCTTCATCCCGACGATCACGATCGACCCGCGCTTCGACCTCAACAATCACGACCTCTTCTGGGACGACGCGCGCTTCCGCCGCGACGAGAGCCGCCGCTACAACAAGATCGTCGCCGGGCGCTTCGACGCCAAATACGAACTCGACGGCTTCCTGAGCGCGCTGTCGGCGGGCGTCCGCGTGTCGCAGCTCAAATTCAGCGACTATGACGTGCGCAACGGCGACTTCAACGAGAACCCCGCGATCGAGGAAGACCGGCGGATCAACAATATCTGCCGCCAGGCCTTTCCGCAGACCGACTATCTGAGCGACGCGCCGGGCAACAGCATTCACAGCTGGGCGACCTTCGACGTCGACTGCCTGTTCCGCGAATATCTGGGCACCGAGGATCCGGGCCTGCCCGACGACATCCGTTCGGTCGCCAACCGCGACGTCACCGAGCGCACCTACGCCGGCTATCTGATGGCCGATTACGACAGCGAGATCGGGTCGATGCCGGTGCGCGGCAATTTCGGCGTCCGCGTCGTCAAGACCGAGGTCACCTCGAAGGGGCTTCGCAGCGACCTTGTCCTCGTCGACAATGGCGACGGGACCTTCGATCTCGACGAGACCGGCGATTTCGAGACCGAGACGATCAAGAGCAGCAACACCCGCATCCTGCCGAGCATCAACGCGATCTTCGAGGTCGCGCCGAACACGCTGCTGCGCGTCGCGGGCTATCGCGCCATGTCGCGCCCCAACCCCAGCGCGCTGGGCGCCGGGCGCACGATCACGCTCGAGGATGGCGGCAGCTTCACCTCGATCGAGGATGCGATCGACAATGTCCGCGCCAACGGCAGCCCGCGCCTGAAACCGCTGATGTCGTGGAACGCCGACGCGGCGCTCGAATGGTATCCGAACAAGGACACCCTCCTCGCCGCGACGCTCTATTACAAGCAGTTCACCGGCGGCTTCCAGCCGGTCGTCTATGACGAGACCTTCACGATCGACGGGCAGCAGGTCACCGTTCCCGTCACCCAGACGCGCAACAGCCCCGACAAGTCGCGCATCTACGGTCTCGAACTGACCGCGGCGACGCGCTTCAGCTTCCTGCCGAAGCCGCTCGACGGGCTCGGCGCGAAAGTCAGCTACAATTATGCCGATTCGAACTTCACCAACCAGGACGTCCGGTTGGGCGACATCTACGATCCCGAAACCGACACCGTGTCGCCGGGCCTGATCCCCGCCGCCGGCCTGTCGGGCTATTCGAAGCATGTGCTGTCGGCGCAGGCCTATTACGAGATCGGCCCGGTGTCGCTGCAGGCGATCTACAACTACCGGTCGAAATATTATCAGGACTTCGTCGGCGGCAACAGTCAGCTGCGCTTCGTCGGACCCAGCGAAACCGTGGATTTCCGCGCTTCGCTCGCGCTGATGAAGGGAGTATCGCTGCGCTTCGAGGCGCTCAACATCTTCAACGAGCCCAAGTCGACCTATATGCCGGTCTATGGCAGCAGCCGCCAATATCATTATTACGGCTCGAAATATTTCATCGGCATCCGGGCGCGAATCTGACGAGGCCGGCACGACGTTCGGTCATGGCTTCAAAATTGTCATACCTGATTGTATGCAGGGGCTGACGCCTATGTGGGGAGACGATTGAGTCATGGCCGAACGCCGCCTTTTTGAAGACATCGCCGACGCGATTCGCCGGCTGATTCTCGACGGAACCTATCCGCCGGGAACCCGGCTGCCCGGCGAGCGCGAGCTTTCCGAACGCTTCGAGGTCAGCCGCGTCACGATTCGCGAGGCCGAAATCGCGCTGCAGGCGACGGGGTGGATTCACATCCGCACCGGCGCGGGCGCCTATGTCCAGGCCAAGCTCCCCGGCGATGGCGGCATATTGCCGCAGGTCAGCGCCTTCGAACTGACCGAGGCGCGCTCGCTGTTCGAGGCCGAAGCGGCGGCGCTCGCCGCACCGACCATCTCGGCCGAAACGCTCGCGACGCTCGAGGGGCTGCTGGAGGCGATGGCGAACGAGGACGCGTCCGAGGACGAGATCAGCGCGATCGACCGCGAATTTCACATGACGATCGCCGCCGCGTCGAACAACAAGGCGATCATCCACGTCATCGAAAGCCTGTGGCGGATGCGGATGGAATTGCCCGAGGTGCGAACCAGCCATTCGATGATCTGCCGCAAGGACGGTGAGGCGCGCCAGGCCGAACATGCCGGCGTCGTCGAAGCACTGAGGAAGCGCGACGCGGGCGGCGCGCGGCTCGCGATGCGGCGCCATTTCAACCGCCTGCTCGAATCGATGCTCGACGAGACCGAGGAACGCGCGATGGTCGAACTGCGCCAGCGCGCCGCCGAAAGCCGCGAACGCTATCTTCTGAGCGCCAAGCTCGCCTGATGTCCCGCGGACGCCTCGCATGAGCGCCGCATCGGGCGCGGTCGCCGCGCTGCTTGACGCGCGCCGCTCGGGCCTGGC
This sequence comes from Sphingopyxis sp. NJF-3, assembly GCF_053514865.1. Taxonomy (NCBI): domain Bacteria; kingdom Pseudomonadati; phylum Pseudomonadota; class Alphaproteobacteria; order Sphingomonadales; family Sphingopyxidaceae; genus Sphingopyxis; species Sphingopyxis sp. NJF-3. The sequence goes on along the minus strand of NZ_CM130726.1, from coordinate 110,798 downwards.
GCTCGCCGCCTTTCCCGCACCGGTCCCCGCGAACCTCGCCGACGCCTACGCAGTCCAGCGCGACCTCTGCGCTGCGCTCGGCGCGCCGGTGCTCGGATGGAAGGTCGGGCGCATCCCGCCGGCGCTCGTCGATGCTCTCGGCACCGAGCGCCTCGCCGGGCCGGTCCTTGGCGTCACGGAGCTCGATGGCGAAGCCCCCGGCGACGCGCGGGTCTTCGCGGGCGGCGCGGGCGCGATCGAGGCCGAGGTGATGCTCCGCCTGTCCGCCGTCCCCGGCCACCGCCTCGCGACCGAGGCCGAAGCGATGGCTTTCGTCGACACCATCCGCGCCGGCTTCGAGATCGCAAGCTCGCCCGCGCCCGACGTTCACGATCATGCCCCCTATGGCATCATCGCCGACATCGGGATCAACAACGGCCTGCTGCTCGGCCCCTGCCTCGACGCGGACGGCTTCGACCGGGTCGAGGTCGTCACCGAGATCGACGGCGCCCGTGTCGGCGCCGGTCGCCCCTGCGATGTTCTCGACGGCCCGCTCGGCTCGCTCCGCTTCCTCGCCGGCCTCCACCATGATGGCGTGATCAGGCTCGAGCCGGGGCAATGGATTTCGGCGGGCGCGATTACCGGCGTCCATCCGATCGCCCCCGGCCAGACCGCGACCGCGCGCTTCGGCGAAACGGTGCGCATTGTCTGCACCGCCCGGCCCGACCCCGGATTCGCGCCATGATCGACCCGAACAAGACCATCGCCTGCTTCGGCGAGATCGTCCTTCGCCTTGCGATCCCCGCGGGCGAGCAGCCGCTGCAGTCGCCGCGCTTCGACGTCCATGTCGGCGGCGCCGAAGCCAATGTCGCGGTCGCGCTCGCCGCGCTCGGCCACCGGGTGCGCATGATCAGCGCGCTTCCCGAAGGCCCGATAGGCGACGCCGCGATCGCCGAACTGCGCCGCCACGGCGTCGACACCGGCGCCATCCTGCGCCGGCCGGGACGCGTCGGCCTCTATTATCACCTGCCCGGCGGCCCGGCGCGCGCAAGCGAGGTCGTCTACGACCGCGCCGACTCCGCCTTCGCCGCCGCCGAGCCCGGCGCGTGGGACTGGGCTGCGCTGCTTGCCGATGCGGGCTGGCTGCACCTGTCGGGTGTCACCCCGGCGCTCGGCCAGCACGGCGCCGACGCCGCGCTCGCCGCCGCGCGCACCGCGCACGCCGCGGGGATCGGCCTGTCCTTCGATGGCAATTGGCGCGGCCGTCTGTGGGAGCGCTGGGACGGTGATCCGGCAACGATCCTGCGCGCGATCATCGGCGAGGCGACGCTGCTGTTCGGCAACCACCGCGATGCCGCACTGCTCCTCGGCCGCGATTTTTCGGGTGACGGCGGCGAGCGGCGGCGCGACGCCGCGCTCGCGCTGCTCGCGGCCTTCCCGAATCTCGACCTCGTCGCCTCGACCGCGCGCCACATCGTCGGCCCCGATCGGCACGAGATCGCCGCGCGGATCGACCGGCGCGCCGCGAGCTGCCAGACCGAAGCGCGCGTGGTCGCGCCGATCGTCGACCGGATCGGCACCGGCGACGCCTTCGCCGCCGGGGTGCTGCACGGCCTGTTCACGGGCGCAGATATCGAGGGTGCGGCGCAGCGGGGTCTTGCGCTCGCCACGCTCAAGCACGGCCTGCGCGGCGATTTCGCGCCCTTCTCCTCCGCAGCGCTCGCCGGCGCCACCGCCGGGTCTAGCGACGTCGCGCGCTAGGTTCCCGCAGCCTTGCGCGCCTCAATCAGCTTTGAAAAAGCCTCCCAGGAGCAGGCCTCGGCGGCGATTGAATCGCCGCAGCCGGGAATCGGAAGATATTGGCGGAAGGCCGCATCGCCGCCGGTCAGCGGGCGCAGCTCGCGTAGCTGGTCCATCGTCTGCGCACGATAGAAGGCGCGGACATAGCGCTGCCCTCCCGCGCCGCTGAGTAGTTCGAACCCCAGCGCGCTGCCCGGCGGGATTTCGTCGGCAGGGTAGCTCGGCACCTTCCAGTGCAAACGGAGGAAGCCGCCGACGTCGGCGATATTGGTGTCGTGCCCGGCGAGCAAGGTCAACCGCGGGCCATCGGGCGCGCCGAAAGCCGAGGCGATTTCGCTGGCGATCGGCGCCGCGGCGGCGCGCGCGACATAATCGGGCCGGTTCGCATATTTGAACTTGAGCGGGTGGAATTGCAGCAGTTGCTCGATCTCGTCGCGGCTGACGCGGCCCCAGCCGACATCCTTCATCGGCATGCCCTCCAGATATTCGAGCAGAAAGGTCTGGCTCGCGGTCGAGGCGACGTCGAACGGCCCTTCCATATCGGGGCGGTCGTGCGCGGCGGCGACCAGCCGGTTGGGTTCGGTCACAACCGGGCAGGCAGGGAGCGCGCAACCGAGCACTCGCGCGAGCAGCAGCAGGTCGGCGCGGTGCGCCTTTTCCTCTGCGGCGAGCCCGCCTTCCGGCGCCTGCGCGAGCGCCGCGGCATAGGCGTGCTGGCCGTCGAACCACGCGGGCTCCCCGTCGAGACCGTGGAAGATCGGGTCGGGCTGCCCCTCGCCCGGATGCGCGACGGTCGCGGGACAATCGGGCATGAAGCCTTCGGCCCAGCTCTCGGCGGTGCGGATCGCGCGCTGCTTGTTGCTCGCGTGGAGATCCACCGTCCCCGCCGCGGGGCAGCCCGCAGGGAGCAGCCCGCGCGCTTCATAATAAGCGCGGTCGCTCGCGCCGAGCAGCTTGACGCCCGCGGCGCCGCGCTCGGTGAGCAGGCCATAATCGACCGTCCACGCCGGCCAGGTCTCGGGCGAATAGCCCTCGGGAACGACCTTCGCCTTCGTCGGCGGGCGGATGCCGTGGCGCATCAGCATGACGACGCGTTCGAGCTTGAGCGCGGGCGCCGCCTCGGGCTCGGCCCGCGACGCGCTCGCGGTGCAGGTGACGATCAGGGCAGCGGACAAAAGAAGCGCAGGTTTCACGGCATCCTCCATATAGAACATAAATTTTGAATATGTGTTATATTAGAAAATTCCGTTTATCAATGACCAGCGCTCCCGCGCGATCTCGACCCGGTCAACGAGCGGCCCGTCGCGCGCGACGCTGCGCGGCGGCATCCTGGCCCGGCTTCGAACCACCGTTGCCCCTGCACGAGACCTCCCCACGGGACGGCACATCACATCCTTGCAAGAATTTTTCCATTTTACTTGCATTATGGAATAAACGTGCCATTATTGCATCGAGAGTGACGCGCCGAAGAGTCGCGCGCGAAAGGAGAGGGGATGATTATGAATCGCCGGTTCGCAAGAGCGCTTTTGCTCACCACCTGTTTCATGGCTCCAGTGTCCGCCTGGGCCCAGACCGCCGACGAGACCGCGCCGCAGGACGAGATCATCGTCAGCGGCCGCCGCGCCGCCGACCGCGCCGCGCTTGAATCGAAACGCGATTCGAACGCCCAGGTCGACGAAGTCCGCGCCGATGACGTCGGCCGCCTGCCCGACCAGAATGTCGCCGAAACGCTGCGCCGCCTGCCCGGCCTCAGCGTCGCCAACGACCAGGGCGAAGGGCGCTACCTGACCGTTCGCGGCGTGTCGCCCAATCTGCTCAACGTCACGCTCAACGGCCAGACCGCAGCGGCGCCCGAGCCCGACTCGCGCCAGGTCAAGCTCGACGACATTCCCTCGGCGCTGATCGGCGCGGTGACCGTGTCGAAGACGCTGACCCCCGACATGGACGCCAATGCGATCGCCGGCGCGGCGAATATCGAAACCGTGTCGGCGTTCGACCGCGCGGGAACCTTCGGCAGCGTGCGTGGCTCCTATGGCCGCTACGATCTCGGCGGCAGCCATCCTTATGAAGTCGACGGGTCGGTCGGCACCCGGTTCGGCGCCGACCGCCAATTCGGCGTCGTCCTTGCGCTCAACTATTCGAACCGCGAATTCATCGCCGAGAATGTCCAGTCGGGTGCAAGCTGGGAAGAGGTCAACGGCCAGTTCCTGCCGCTCGAACAAACGCTGCGCCGCTACCAGACGCACCGCCAGCGCTATGGCGCGGTCGCCAATTTCGACTGGCGTCCGACCGACGACGTCAAGACCTATCTGCGTTTCCTTTATTCCAAATATAAGGACAAGGAGTCGCGCCCCGGCTTCACTGTCGAACTCGACGAGGATGCGATCACCAACCAGACCGCGACGAGCGGCGACTTCACCGGCGCCGACGGCGCGCGGGCGCTACGCTCGCGCGAGGAGGATTCGGACACCTTCACCGCCTCGCTCGGCGGCGAGTTCAACCTCGGTCCGAACTGGCTGCGCGTCGAGGGAAGCTTCACCCGCGCCAACAAGCGCGACCCGCATCGCGACGAATGGAAGTTCGAGTCCGAGGACATCGGTGGCTCGTACGATCTTTCCGAAAGCATGCCGCTCTTCTCACCCGACGCGAGCGCGTTCGATCCGGCGAACTATGAGTTCCACGAGACGAGCTACGAGCATCGCAAGGCGCGCGAGGACCTCTACCAGACACGCGCCGATTTCCGGACCCCGATCGCGGTCGGCGACGATTCGAGCATCCAGGTGGGCGTCAAATATACCAAACGCCACAAGACCAACGAGATCGATTCGCGCATCTATGGCGACTATTCGGACGACCTGACGATGGACCAGGTTCTCGGCAGCCCGGTGAGCGGCATCTATAACGGCCGCTATCCGTTCGGACCGACGATCAGCCGCGCCGCCGCCGACGGTTTCTTCGACGCGCACAGCGGCGATTTCGAACTCGACGAGGAGGGCACGGTCGGCGACAGCCTTGCCGGCGACTATCGGATCAACGAAAAGATCTTCGCCGCCTATGCGATGGCGACGTTCAAGGCCGGCAACTTCACCGCCATCCCCGGCGTCCGCATGGAAAAGACGAAGAGCGACTATGCCGCGAAGGCGGTGCTCGATTCCTCGACCATCGCCGATCTGTCCAAGGGTTTCGATTCCTTCGGATCGCAAAGCTACACCGACTGGTTTCCGGGGCTGAACTTGCGCTGGAACGCCACCCGATCGCTCGTTCTCCGCGCCGCGGTGACACGGGCGATCGGCCGGCCCAATTACGAGCAGCTCGCGCCGACGGTGAGTGTCAACACCGGCGACAACGAGGTCACGATGGGCAATCCCAATCTCCTGCCGCTGAAATCGACCAACTACGACATCGCCGCAGAATATTATCTCGGCCGCAGCGGCATCATCAGCATCGCGGGTTTCTACAAGACGATCTCGAACCCCATCTATTCGTCGACGGTCGAGCAGTCGGGGACCTTTGCCGGGCGCGATCTCGTCGATGCGCAGGTCACCCTGCCGGTCAACGCCGACAGCGCCTTCGTGAAGGGGATCGAGATCAACGCGCAGACCGAACTCAGCTTCCTGCCCTCGCCGCTCAACGGCTTCAGCGTCGGCGGCAGCATCACCTTCGTCAAGTCGCGCGCCAAGGGCATTCCGGGCCGCGATGGCGAGCGCCTCCCGCTCGCCAACCAGTCGAACCGGGTCGCGTCGGCCTATCTTTCCTATGAAAAGGGCGGGCTGTCGGCGCGCATCGCCTACACCTACCGTTCGGCCTATCTGCTGGAACCCGGCGAGGACACCGACAACGACACCTATGTCGGCGCCTTCAACCAGTGGGATGCGCGCATCGGATATGATGTCGTCAAGAATGTCACGCTGTTCGTCGAAGGGTCGAACCTCAACGACGAGCCCTACCGCGTCTATCAGGGCATCCCGAGCCGCATCGACGAGGTCGAACGCTACGGGCTTTCGGTGAAGGGCGGCGTGCAGTTCAAATTCTGAGCCTGCTGCTGGGTCGCATCGCCCCGGGGGGCGGAAGGAAAGGCCGGGGAATTCCCCGGCCTTTCTGCTGTCCGGCGAAGAAAGACAGCGCCCTCCCCATGGGCCGCCAGCGGTCGCGTCATTAGGCGCCAGCCTATATTCCAAAACGGAAAGAATAGCTGCCGAACCATTGTTGGCATTCCCCTTGTCTCAAGCGCATCGGAAGCGAGTTGAGTGGAAGGGGTATATATGACGATTCGGGATGGAAAGCCGCTGTTGGCGGCATTGGTGAGCCATGTGCTGGGCCGGGACCGGGCGGCGCAGGCCATGACCGGCCTCGAACTCGCGGGCGGCATCTTCGCGGAGACGGCGGAGGACCGTGCTTCCGGCCCACTGATCGCGATGGCGCTGAATATCATCCTGTTCGCCGAACTGCTCGATCGCGTGCCCACGGCACACCGCTGGGTGGCGGCGGAGCGCGCGGCGGGGCGCGGCCGGACGCTGGATCATGGCGCGGTGCGGACGATGCGCTTTCCTGGCCGGGGGACCGGCGCGCTGCCCGGCGGCGTCGACGCCATCGCGCGCATCCTGGGGCCGCTGGGCTATGCCGCGGTCGAGGTTTATCCGCTGCCCCGCCTGCGCATGACCGGCTATGCGTTCCGCCACCGCGCGCTGCCGGCCGATGTGCCGCAATTCTTCATCAGCGAGCTGGACGTCGCACAATTCGACCCCGAGTGGACCGAGGTCGCGGCGCGGGTCTTCGCCTCGAGCCGCGATCCGCTCGACCCCGCGACACTGGCGCTGCTCGCGCTGCTCGAAAGCCGGGGATGGCTGACCCGCACGCAGGCGCATGCGCTGCTACCCGCCGTCGCGGGCGCCTTTGCCCGCACCCACAATCCGCCGTCGCTCGCCGATTATGAATCGCTGAAGAGCCGATCGGCGGAGGCGGCGTGGATCGCCACCGAGGGCAACGCCTTCAACCATGCGACCGAGCGCGTGGCCGACGTCGATGCGCTGGCGCTGCGGTTGAAGGAGCAAGGCTATCCCGTGAAGGCGGCGGTCGAGCATTCGGCGACTGGGCGCGTCCACCAGACCGCGTTCCGCGCCGATCCCGTCCGCCGCGTCTTCCGGGGTACGGAAGGGGCGACGGAGGAACGCGAGGTGCCGGGATCCTTCTATGAATTCATCACCCGCGATATCGACCCCGCCACAGGCCGCATCGACCTCGCCTTCGACAGCAGCAACGCCACCGGCATCTTCGCCGTGACGCGAGCGGCGGCCTGATGGCGCGCGATCTGATCCGCGCTCTCGTCGATCTGGTGGGCGAGCGGCATGTGATCGCCGACCCGGCCGAGCTCGAGGCCCTGGCGCGCGACGGGCGCGGCGTCGCCGGAAGGCCGCTTTGCGCCGTGCGCCCCGATGGCGCCGGTCAGGTGGCCGAACTGCTCGCATCATGCCGCGCGCATGGCGTCGTGGCGGTGCCGCGCGGGGCCGGCACCGGCCTGTCGGGCGGCGGCTGCGCCGACGACAGCGGCACCCAGATACTGGTGCTGACCGACCGGATGAACGCGCCGCCGGTGATCGACCCGATCAACCGCACCGCGGAGGTCGGCGCGGGGGTGCGCCTGTCGGCGCTGAACGCGGCGGCGATGGCGCATGGCCTGTTCCTGCCGATCGACCTCGGCGCCGATCCGGCGATCGGCGGCATGATCGCCACCAACACCGGCGGGGCCCGGCTGCTCCGTCACGGCGACATGCGCCGGCACGTTCTGGCGGTCGAAGCGGTGTGCAGCGACGGCACGGTGGTGCGGCTCGGCCGCGGGTTGTGGAAGGACAATAGCGCGCTCGACCTGAAGCAGCTCTTCATCGGGGCGGGCGGCGCGACGGGCATCGTCACCGCGGCAACGGTCGCACTCGAGATCGTGCCGTCGCATCGGGTCACGGCGATGCTCGCGCTGCGCGACGCACGCGACGCCCCGGCGCTGCTCGCCGCCGCCGAACGCCAGTTCGGAACGCTGCTCGCGGCGTTCGAGGGCCTGTCGCCCAATGCCATGCAAGCTGCGCTCGACCATGTGCCGGGCCTGCGCCCACCCTTTCCCAATCACCCGGACGCCTATGCCCTGCTGATCGAACTGTCGGGAAACCCGCTTTGCGATTCGGCGATGCTCGAGGAGGCGCTCGCCTGCTGGTGCGAACCGCATATGACGGGCGGCGATGCGGCCGTTCTCGATGCGGTCACCGACGGCGGCTCGCGTCATTGGGCGATCCGCCACGCGGTCCCCGACGGCATCCGCGCGCGCGGCAACGTCATCGCCTGCGACATCGCGATGCGCCGCGGCGCGGTCATGGACGGCCGCGCGCTGCTGATCGACCGGGTCGCGCGGCGCTGGCCCGAGCTGGTCGTCCATGATTTCGGTCATATCGGCGACGGCGGCCTGCACTTCAACATGGTCTGGCCCCACGCGGCCGGCCTCATGCCCGCCGGCCTGACCGAAGCAGTGCGTACCGATGTGTTCGATCTCGTCGCCGGCCCGCTGGGCGGCAGCTTCAGCGCCGAACACGGCGTCGGCCCGCGCAACATCAGCCATTACGAGCGGCTGACCCCCGCCGCGGTGCGGACGCTTTCGGACCGCATCGCCCGCCAATTCTCCATCACCACCAGCCAAGGATGACCGGCCATGACCATTACTCCCCTGTTGCCCGTCTATAACCGCGCCGAACCCGTCTTCACCCACGGCGAAGGCGCGTGGATCGTCGCCGACGACGGCCGCCGCTTCCTCGATTGCGTCGCCGGCATCGCCACCAACGCGCTGGGCCATGCGCACCCCCGTCTGGTCGACGCGCTGTCGCGGCAGGCCGGGAAACTATGGCACGTTTCGAACGTCTTTCGCGTGCCCGGTCAGGAAGAGCTGGCCGAAAAGCTGATCGCCGCCACGTTCGCCGACACCGTCTTCTTCGCGAACAGCGGCACCGAAGCGATCGAATGCGCGCTGAAGATGGCGCGCAAATATCATGCGGCGAAAGAACAGCCGGAGCGGATCGACATCATCGGCTTCGCGGGCTCGTTCCACGGACGCAGCTATGCCGCGGTGAACGCATCGGGCAACGCCGCCTATTTGAGCGGCTTCGGCCCGCGCCTGCCCGGCTATGTCCAGCTCACCGTCGACGACATGCCCGCGCTGCTCGCGGCGATCGCCGCGCCGACCACCGCCGCGGTCATCGTCGAGCCGGTTCAGGGCGAAGGCGGCGCCCGGGCGCTCTCCGGCGAATGGCTGCAGACGGTGCGCCGCGCCTGCACCGATGCCGGCGTGCTGCTGATCTATGACGAGGTGCAGGCGGGCATGGGCCGCACCGGCAAGCTGTTCGCACATCAATGGGTGGACGATGCCGCGCCCGACATCATGGCGATCGCCAAGGCACTCGGCGGCGGCTTCCCGGTCGGCGCCTGCGCCGCGACCGAGGACGCGGCGAGCGGCATGGGGGTCAGCGCGCACGGATCGACCTTCGGCGGCAACCCGCTCGCCATGGCGGTGGCGAACGAGGCGTTCGACCTGATCAACGCTCCCGGTTTCCTCGATCGGACGGTTGTGGTCGCGGCCCGGCTGCGCGCCGGACTGGAGCAGCTGGCGGCGCGCCACCCCGGCCTCATCGTCGATGTGCGCGGCAAGGGCATGCTGATCGGCGTCAAGCTGACCGGCAACAACCGCGAATTCATGGCGATGGCGCGCGAGAAGCTGTTGCTGGTCGCGGGCGGCGGCGACAATTGCGTACGCCTGCTGCCGCCGCTGAACCTGAGCGAAGCGGAGGCCGACGAAGCGGTCGCGCGCTTCGCGGCAACGCTGGACCTCGCCGCCGAGCGTTGGGCCAAGGAAGCGGCCTGATTGCCCCCCAGCCCGGCGGGCAGGCGTTTCCACGCCCGCCGGTGATCAGGCGGACAGACCGTCCGCCCGCCGCCGGGGCCGCGAATAGCAGAGATAGATGACCGTCCCCATGATCATCCACAGCAGCAGCCGGATCCAGGTGTCGGCCGGCAGGCTGACCATCAGATAGAGGCTGCTGAGGATGCCGACGACCGGCACCAGCGGCGAGAAGGGGACGCGGAACGGACGCGGCGCATCGGGTATCCGCCGGCGCAGCACCAGCACGCTCCAGCACACGAAGGCGAAGGCGAGCAGCGAGCCGATCGACACCAGTTCACCCAATATATCGATCGGAAACAGTCCGGCGATCAGCGCGCAGGCGAGGCCGACGATCACCGTGCCGTGCGCCGGGGTGCGGAAGCGTGGCGCGATGCGCGCGAAGAGGGGCGGCACCATGCGGTCCTGCGCCATCACATAGAGGATGCGGCTCTGGCCATAGAGACCCATCAGGATCGCCGAAGCGAGGCCGATCACCACGCCGATATTGACCAGCGAGCGCAGCCAGTCGAGGTCGCCGCCCGCCGCCGCGAGCGCGACCGACACCGGGTTGGCGACGTTGAGGGTGCGATAGTCGGCCATTCCCGTCATCACCATCGCCATCGCCACATAGAGGATGGTGCACGCCGCGAGCGCGCCGATGATCCCCCAGCCGATGTCGCGCTGCGGGTTGCGGCTTTCCTGCGCGCTGGTCGACACGCCGTCGAAGCCGAGGAAGGCATAGAAGATCACCGCCGATCCGCGCAGTACGCCGCTCCAGCCATATTCGCCGTAATGCCCCGTGTTTTCGGGAATATAGGGGGTGAAATGCTCGGCCCGTACATAGGCGGCGCCGAAGCCGACGACGAGCAGGATGATCCCCACCTTGATGATCACCATCGCGATATTGGCGCGGTTGGTTTCCTTGATGCCGACGATCAGCAGCCCCGTGACGAGACCGACGATCAGCGCGGCGGGCAGGTTGAAGATCGCGCCCGTCGCGACGGGGTGGCCCGCCTTGTCGAAATTCACCGGCGCCGCCGCGATCCATTCGGGAATCGGCAGGCCGATGCTCGCGACCAGATCGGCAAAATAGCTCGACCAGCCAACCGCCACCGTCGAGCAGGCGACGAGATATTCGAGCACCAGGCACCAGCCGACCGTCCAGCCGATCAGCGGTCCCGAGCTGGCGAGCGCATAGCTGTAGGCCCCGCCCGACTTGGGCAGCAGCCCGGCAAGCTCGCCGTAACAATAAGCGGTGCACAGGCAGACGAGCGCCGCGAAGGCGAAGGACAGGGTGATCGCCGGACCCGCATATTGCGCCGCCGCCGTCCCCGTGATCACGAAGATGCCCGAACCGATCGTCGACCCGACGCCGGCGGCGACGAGATGCCAGCGGCCAAGGTGCGGACGGAGCGTCAGATCATCGTCGTCGATAGCTGCAACCTGCGTCATGTTCGGAATATCCTCGCAGAGGTCATGAGCGAGCGAACCGGGACGCCAGCGAACGGCGTCCGGTGAGCAATGGAAGGATGCCCCGTCCCGATGGGTGGGACGGGGCGCCCCTCCCGCTTAGAATTCGGTGCCGAGCTTCAGCCCGAAAAACCGCGGCTTCGTCGGGTAGACCCGGCGATAGGGGCCGCAGAAAGTGGTCGCGCAATAAGTGTTGAGGCTCAGCTGCCCGCGCCGGTCGAACAGATTTTCGATGAACGCCTCGACCTTCCAGTCGCCGATGTGCATGCCCGCCGACAGGTCGAAGGTGACGAACCCTTTGGTCGCCCCGATCGCGGCGAAATCGGCGTCGGTCAGGAAGGACCGCGTGCCGTCCTGGAAGAACATCGACGCCTGAACGAACGCCTTGTTCTCCGCACCCGCGGGGAATTCGTAGCGCGCGGTGAGATTGCCCTTCACCTTGGGCTGGACGGGCAGCCGCGTCCCCTTGGGCGCCGCGGCGGGGATGCCGGCCAGGCAGACGATATTCTGGGTGACCGGATCGATCTGGCAGAAATTGGTCGCCAGCCGCGCATCGATATAGGCGATGGCGCCCACCAGGCTGAAGCCGTTCGCGCGATAGGAAATATCGCTCTCTATGCCGTAGATGTTCGCATCGCCGGCGTTGTAGATGTTGGTGATGCCATTGTTGTTCAGCGGCACCAGCCCGAACTGCATGTCCTTCCATCGCTGGTAAAAGGCCGCGCCGTTGAGGGTGACGCGGCCCAGCCCCGCCTTCCAGCCGACCTCGTAATTATAGAGCTTGTCGGCCTTGAACGGGTCGACATTGGCACGGCGGTTGTTGCCGCCGGGCCGGAAGCCGCTGGACACGGTGGCGTAAAGCATCAGGTCGGGCGTCGGTTTCCAGCTCAGGTTGAACTTGTAGGTATAGCTGGTCTGCCGGGTGCTCTTGTCGATGTTGATGCAGACCTTGTCGGGCGTCGGCGACGGCCGGATGCAGCTGTCGATCGAGCTGCCGGTGGCGATGCCCGAAAAGCCGACGATCGAGTTTTTCGTCCGAAAGCCGCGAACACCCGCCGCGAGGGTGAGGTTCGGCCGGATGTCATATTCGCCCTGGGCGAAGACCGCGTAATCCTTGTCGACGCGATAGACGCGGGTCATGTAGATCGAATCGGGATCGCCGGTGCTGGCGGGAAACGGCGTCGCCCAGATCGGCAGCGGGATGCTGCCGATGCCGGGAATGTCGTAATTGGTCCGCGCCCTGTCGCTCTGACGTTGATAGAAGAGCCCGGCGGTCAGCCGGAACCGGTTTTCGGACGGCGACGAGACGCGCAGCTCGTGCGTCTGCTTGGTATAATCGTCGTGCCCATAATAGGTCTGCTGCGGGTCGAGGAAGCCGCCGTTCCCGTCGGGGAAGTAGTTGGCGTAATAGCCGTAAGTGTCGTAAGCGACGGTATAATAAGAATAATCGACCGTATTATCGATCGTGCGCTCGAAATATCCGCCCGAATAGACGAGGTCCCAGTTGCTGATCTTGCCCTCGACGGTCAGCGCCGACTGAAACCAGCGGTCGAGGTTGCGCGACGGGCGATAGTCGGTGACGTTGAGGTCGCCCTTGCGCGGATCGTACAGGAAGCCGCCGTGGGTGAGCTGGCGCTGGTAGATGAACTGCGGGGTGATCGTCCAATCCTCGTCGAGATCGATCCCCAGCGCGACCCGCCCGCCATAGGTTTCGGCGTCGTTGAAGTCGTTCTCGACGAGCGTGTGATTGTCGACGGTGACGTTGGTGTCGGGGTCGGCATCGTCGAGCGTGAAGGTGCGGGTGCCCGGGATATTGTCGATATAGCCGCCTTCCTTCTGGTAGAAGCCGACCACCCGCAGCGCCGCGGCGGGCGATAGCGGCAGGTTGACATAGGCTTCGAGCGTGCCGCCGAAATCGCCCTTGCCATATTTGTTCGCCTGCGCGTCGACCGAGCCCGAGAAACCCGACGGATCGGGCTTGTTGGTGATGATCCGCAGCGTGCCCGACAGCGAGCTGGCGCCGAACAGCGTGCCTTGCGGGCCCGACAGCGCCTCGACGCGCGCGATGTCGTAGACGTGGAAATCGACCGAACCGAAGATGGTGGTCACCGGAATCTCGTCGATATAGAGGCTGCTGGTGGGCAGCGACCCCGTCTGCAGCCCGTCGCTGCCGCTGGTGACGCCGCGAAAGACGATCTGCGCCTGGCTCGGTCCATAGGACTGCGAACTGACGCTGGGCAGCAGCTTCTGATAATCGTCGAAGCTGGAAACCTGGGCATTTGCGAGGCGGGTCTCGCCCAGCGCCTGGATACTGATCGGGACGTCCTGAAGATTCTGTTCGCGTTTCTGCGCGGTCACAACGATGTCATTGTCGTTACCTCTGTCCGCGCCGCTCGCTTCCTGCGCCAGCGTCGGGCCCGCGCCCAATATGGTGGTCGTGAGCAGCGCGGCGAGCAAACGGCCAACGGGCTGATGATATCCTCTCATAAAACCTCCCGAATTATTCGGCGATCAAGCTGTTGTTATTATTATATATTCAATCTCCATGGCGACATGATGCCTTATCCGCCCCGGCCCGTTCCGGCATCACGTCCCGAATTCCCGGACGAGATGATCGACGATATCGCCCGCCCCCCAGCGGAGGGGGTCGACCGCAGGCAGCCCGAGTTGGTCCTCCGCGCGCTTCAGCGCGTCGCGCGCCGCCGGTTCGTCGAGCGTCGAAGTGTTGAGGCCGACGCCGGCGCCGCAGGCTTCGGGATTGGTGAGGCGCGCCGCTGCGACATGGACATCGAGCGCCTCGCGCAGCGAAGGACAGGTGAAATGGCCTTCATAGCCCTGCAGATCGACCCGCCCTGCCTCGTGACAGACGATGATCGCGTCGGGCTGGCTGCCATGCACCAGCCCCAGCGTGACCCCGGCATAGGCCGGGTGGAGCAGCGTGCCCTGCCCTTCGATCAGGTGCCAATGATCGGGATCGGCGGCGGGCGACAGCCATTCGGCCGCCCCCGAGATAAAGTCCGCCACCACCGAATCGATCGCGACGCCGCGTCCCGTGATCATGATCCCGGTCTGGCCGGTCGGGCAGAAGGTGGCGGGGAGCCCGCGCCGGCTCATCTCGCGCTCGATCGCGAGCGCGGTATATTTCTTGCCCACCGCGCAGTCGGTGCCAACGGTCAGCAGCCGCTTGCCCGGCCGTTTCCTGCCCGTGCCGGGGGAGAAGCTGCGATCGGGTCGGCGCAGGTCGGACAGCGTCCGGCCCGCCTCGCGCGCTGCCGCCGCAATCCGGGGATGGTCGGCGAGCCGCTCGTGCAGACCGGCGGCCAGATCGAGCCCGGCCCGCAGCGCCGCCTCCAGATGCGGCACCCAATGTTCGGCGATGAAACCGCCGTCGTTGGCGATGCCGATCACCAGCGTGCGGACGCCCGCTGCCCTGGCCGCCGCGAAATCCATGTCGGGCAGGCCCAGGTCCACCTTGCATCCGACCAGCCGATATTGGCCCGCGCAATCCTCCGGCCGCCATTGGGCCAGCCCGGATGCGGTCTTCGCCCAGCCGATATCGGGCGCGTCGCCCAGGAAGAGGAGCAGTGGTGGGATCATTCGATCGTCTTTCAACACGCCGGTCAGTTGCGGGCCGGAGCGGGCTGCCGGCGCAGCACCTGGCCCGGCGTCGCCCCGGTGGGCGCGCCCTCGTTCATCACCATCACGCCGTTGACCCAGACCGAGCGGATGCCCACGGGCCGCGCGGCGGGGTTGGCGAAGCTCGATCCGTCGGCGATCGTCGCCGGGTCGAACAGCACCAGATCGGCCGCCATGCCCGGAGCGATCCGCCCGCGATCGGCAAAACCCATATGGTCGGCGGCGAGCCCGGTCATCTTGTGGACCGCCTGCTCGAGCGTCAGCGCCTTCCGCTCGCGCACCAGCCAGGCGAAGACGCGTGGGAAGGAGCCCGCGCCGCGCGGATGGCGATCCTCGAGCTGGCCGTCGGAGCAGATGTTGGTGTTCGCCCAGCCGATCAGCGTCGCGACATCGTCCTCCGACATCGCGTGGCCCATCACGCCGCTGCCTTCGCCTTTCGCGGCCGCCTCGCGGTTCAGCGCCAGGAACGCCTCCGCAGGCGAAATGCCGCGCAGCTTCGCGACGTCGGCAACCGATTTGCCGACCAGCGACGGATCGGGCGGGAAGTCCGTCAGCACCAGCCCCTCGGGCGGCGCCAGATGATCGAGCGCGAACTGCGCCGCCTTCAGGTCCGTGAAATCGCGCGCGGGCAGCAGCACGTCCAGCCCCGACTGCCACCAGGCATAGGGATAGGCGTCGGCGGTGACGTCGATTCCTTCCGCGCGGGCGGCATCCAATCGCCGCAGCACCGTCGCGGCATCGCCCCACCGGTCGACCAGCGCGATCTTGAGGTGCGAGATCTGCACGGGCATCCCGGTCGCCCTGCCGATCGCGAGCAGTTCGCCGATCGCGTCGTCCAGCCCGACGTCCTCGCTGCGCATATGGCTGATATAGCGTCCGTGATGCGCCGCCGCGACGCGGGCCAGCTCCAGCACCTCCGCGCGGGTCGAATAGATGGCGGGATCATATTCGAGGCCGGTCGACAGACCGAGCGCGCCGGCGTCCATCGCCTTCGCCACCAGCTCTTTCATCCGCTCGATCTCGTCGGGCCGCGCCGGCCGCTTCGCATCCTGGCCCATCACCGCTTCGCGCACGCTGCCATGGCCGACATAGGAGGCGATGTTCACCGCCGCCGGCTTCGCCGTGAACGCCGCGAACTGCCCGGCGACCGGCAGGGCGCTGAACCCGTCCTGTCCGACGACGATCGTCGTCACTCCTTGCGATGTCACAGGCACCGCTTCAGGCTGCTCGGCCAACCCCTCGCCATGATGGCTGTGCGTGTCGATGAAGCCCGGAGCAAGCGTCAGCCCCGCCGCATCGACCCGCTGGTCGCCGCGTGCCGCGCGGCATTTGCCCACGCAGCGGATGCGCCCGTCGACGACCCGCACCGTCCCCGGCCGCGCCGGCGCGCCGGTGCCGTCGACGATCGAGGCATTGACGATCACCAGCCCCGCATCGGCCGGCGCGAACGCCCCTGCCGGCGCACACCACATGCCGGCGGCCATGGCCAGAGGCAGGACACCCGATTTCAGAACCGCCCGCATCAGCCGCTCCCCTCGCTATGATGTATAATGAACTTATACTATCTTCTGTTATCTTTCTAACAATAATGGATACTCGATGCAAGCGGCGATTGCATCCCGCTTCGAACGGGACGGGCCGGAGCGATTCAGCCTTATTGCGGCGGACGATCGGGAGGCCGGGATTCCGGCAATCGGCGCACATGGCGGCGGCGAAATCCGATTGCCACCCCAAAGTCCCGGACGGGACAAGGTGGCGAGCGGCAGAGCCTCATCCGCGACGAGGGTTGCGCGCGGAGATCATCATGACGCGTCTGTATTTATGTCAGTTAAATAATATGATGCCTCAAGGACCGACACGCGCGAAGGCGTTCGCGGGCTCAACGCCCGCCGCCGACCTCCCCTCGCATCCGCGACGCTTCCGCCACGATCCAGTCGCGCAGCAGGCGGAACCTCGGATAGCCGAGCCGGTCGTGCGGATAGACCAGATAATAAGCGAGTCGACTCTGCAGCGGCCGATCGACGGGGATGACCAGCGCACCGCTCGCCAGCTCCTGCTCGACCAGAAAGCGCGGCATCATCGCCACGCCGCCCCCCGACACCGCCGCCTGCGCGAGCATCATGAAATGATCGAACCGGCCCGACAGCTTGACCGGTCCCGCAACGCCGGCCAGCGCGAACCATTCTTCCCACGCGGACTGGCGGAGCGACTGGCCGAGCAGCGGACAGCCGATCAGGTCCGCCGCCCGCACGATCGGATGCGCGGCCAGGAAGGCGGGCGCGCAGACCGGCACCGATTCCTCGGGAAACAGCAGGTCATGCGCGGCATTCTGCCAATCGGGCCGGCCATAATGGATGGCGGCGTCGAAGCCGCTCGCCGCCAGCTCGAACGGTTCGGAGCGCGCGGCGATGTTCACGATCATCTCGGGATGCGCGCTGGTCAGTTGCGGCAGGCGCGGAGCGAGCCAGCGCATTCCGAAACTGGGCAGCGTGGCGATGGTGAATTCGCCCTCGCGCCGCTTCGCCATCGCCTCTCCCGTCGCGCGGCGGATCGCGTCGATCGCCGGGCCGATGGCGGCGGCATAGGCGGCCCCCGCCTCGGTCAGCGCGATGCGCCGGCCGGTGCGATGGAACAGCGGCCGCCCGACGATCTCTTCGAGCTGCGCGACCTGGCGGCTGACCGCACTCTGCGTCAGCCCGGTTTCGCGCGCCGCCACCGAAACGCTTTCGTGGCGCGCCGCGATCACGAAACTCTGCAGCACCCCGATGGGCGGCAGCAAGCGCCGGCGCAGATCGTTCATTCCATATCCTCATAAGCAATTGCCGCAATCTCGTTGGATATACAGGCAGCCTGATGGCTAGAAATATGACGAACATGGACAAGGAGCGCAATCATGGACGTCGCCTTCCAATCGACCTGTCCGGCGGACGGCAGCCTGATCTGGGAGGGGCGCGCCGATGATGCCGCCGCCTGCGCCGCCGCCGTGGCCCGCGCCCGCGCGGCGCAGGCCGGCTGGGCCGAAACACCGCTCGACGCGCGCACCGCCGTCGCCCGGCGCTTCGCCGAACGGGTGCGGGCGCAAGTCGACGATCTGGCAACGCTGATCGCGCGCGAAACCGGCAAGCCCCTATGGGAAACCAGGACCGAAGCGGCAGGCGTCGCCGGCAAGGTCGATCTCTCCATCGCCGCGCAGGCCGAGCGCGCGGGCGAACGCCGGTCCCCGGCCGCCTTCGGCGAAAGCGTGCTGCGTCACCGTCCGCACGGCGTACTGGCGGTGCTGGGGCCGTTCAACTTCCCGGCGCATCTGCCGAGCGGGCACATGATCCCCGCGCTGCTCGCCGGCAACGCCATCGTCTTCAAACCGTCCGAACAGACGCCGGCAGTGGGCGAGATGCTCGTCCGCCTGTGGCGCGAGGCGGGGCTTCCCGCAGGCGTGCTCGAACTGGTGCAGGGCGGGCGCGAGACCGGCGCGGCGCTGGTCGATTGCGACCTCGACGGCCTGCTCTTCACCGGGTCAGCGCGGGCGGGGCTGCATTTCCAGCGGCATTTCGCCGCGCGGCCCGGCTTCATGCTCGCGCTCGAACTGGGCGGCAACAATCCGCTGATCGCGTGGGACGGCGATGCCGGGGCGGCCGCCGCGATCATTGCGCAATCCGCCTTCCTGACCGCGGGGCAGCGTTGTTCGTGCGCGCGGCGGCTGATCGTGCCCGACGATGCGCGGGGGACCGCGATCGTCGATGCCGCCGCCGCGCTGGCCGGCCGGCTACGGATCGGCCGATGGGACGCCGACCCGCAGCCCTTCATGGGATCGCTGATCTCGACCGAGGCCGCGGCGGGCGTCGATCGCGCGATCGACCGACTCAAGGGGCAGGGCGGCGTCGTGCTGACCGACGCGCGGACCGATCTGCCCGGCCGGGCATTCCGCGCGCCCGCGATGATCGACATGAGCGACGCCGCGCGCGACGATGAGGAGATTTTCGGCCCCGTTCTGCAAGTGCTGCGGGTGCCCGATTTCGATGCCGCGATCGAAGCCGCGAACCACACCGCCTATGGCCTGTCGGCGTCGCTGCTGAGCGCCGACGACGCGCTGTGGGGCCGCTTCCTCGCGCGGTCGCGCGCGGGCGTGGTCAACCGCAACCGGCCGACCAACGGCGCCGCCTCGAACATGCCCTTCGGCGGCTCGGGCGCGTCGGGCAACCATCGGCCGAGCGCCTGGTACGCCGCCGATTATTGCGCCTATCCGGTGGCGAGCGCCGAGGCGCCGTCGCTCGACGCCGCGCCGCCGGACCTGGCGCCCTTCGTGGACGCCGGGCTCCCGATCCTCAAAGCCTGACGCGCTCTCCCGTCGTCGCCGAGCGCGCCGCCGCCTCGGCGAGGGCGAGCGCCGCGACCCCGTCGCGATAGCCGACCAGCGGCGCGGTCTTGCCGTCCAATATGTCGGCGAAATGCTCGGCCTCGCGCGCATAGGCCACCGCGTAGCGGTCGAGGAAGAAATTCTGGAACCGGTCGGCCGCCGCGCCGCCCTCGCCCCAGGTTTCGACCGTGGTTTCGAGCTGGTTCTGCGCGCGGATCATCCCCTGCGACCCGAAGACCTCGATGCGCTGGTCATAGCCATAGCCGCTGCGCCGGCTCGACGAGATCATGCACAGCCGCCCCGACGCGGTGCGCAGGATCGTCTTCGCGGTGTCGGCGTCGCCCGCGGCGCCGATCGCGGGGTCGACGAGCACCGACGCGCTCGAGAACACCTCGGTCACTTCCTCGCCGAGCAGCCAGCGCGCCATGTCGAAATCGTGGATCACCATGTCCTTGAAGATGCCGCCCGACACCTTGATGTAATCGACCGGCGGCGGCGCGGGATCGTGGCTGATGATGTGCAGCGTTTCGAGCGCCCCCACCGCGCCGTCCGCGAGCCGCGCCTGCAGCGCCGCGAAATTGGGGTCGAAGCGCCGGTTGAACGCCAGGAACAGCCGCGCGTCCAACTCGGCGAAGCGCGCCGCGGCTTTCTCGGCGCGCGCGAGGTCCTGGTCGAGCGGCTTTTCGCAGAAGATCGCCTTGCCCGCGGCCGCGGCGGCGAGGCTGTAGTCGAGATGCGTGTCGGTCGAGCTCGCGACGACGACGCCCGCGATCGCGGGATCGGCGAGCGCCTCGTCGAGGGTCGAGACCGCCGCGCCATGCTCGGCCGCGATGGCCGCGGCCGCGTCGGCGAAGGGATCGACCACCCGCGCGAGCCGCAACCGCGGGCTCGCCGCGATATGGCCGGCGTGGATCTTGCCGATCCGGCCGGCGCCGATCAGGGCTATGTCGTGCATTCATCCTCTCCTGTTGGAATTCATATTTCACACATATATTGTGCAGAACATTCATTCCATAGCGCGATCTGGTGCGCCTTGCGATAGTTGCGTTACAAGAATTGAACAGATATTCCGTTTTTCAGGAACGACCGGGGAGAGACGAACCGATGACCGACGCCACGACCGCTCCCGCCACCGCGGAAGCGCTGCGCGCCGAGATCGTGCGCCGATACGAGACGCTGAGCAAGCGGCTCAAGCAGATCGCGCGCTATATCCTCGACGAGCCCAACGACATCGCGCTCGAAACGCTGGCGGTGATCGCCGAGCGCTGCGGGGTGCAGCCGTCGGCGATCGTGCGTTTCGCCAAGAGCTTCGGCTTCGAGGGCGCGAGCCAGATGCAGCGGCTGTTCCGCGACGGGCTGCTCAGCACCAACGCCGCGCTCGGCTATTCGGAGCGCGTCCGTCAGCTCGATCAGGCGACCAACGCGAGCGATGCCGAGCCCGCCGACCTGCTCGCCGAATTCGTCGAGGGCAACACGCTGGCGATCCAGAATCTGCTGCAGACGGTGTCGGGGCCCGACATGCGCGCCGCGGTCGATCTGATCCTCGCCGCCGATACGGTCCACGTCGTTGGCTTTCGCCGCTCCTTTCCCGTCGCCTCCTACCTCGCTTACTCGCTGCTCCAGGCGGGCAAGCGCGCGGTGTTCGTCGACGGGGTCGCGGGCCTCGCCAAACAGCAGGTCCAGATGATCGGCGCGAGCGACCTGCTGATCGCGGTCAGCTTTCACCCCTATTCGGAAGAGACGGTGGGCATCGTCGACATCGTCCGCGCGAACGGCGGGCGAATCCTCGCGATCAGCGACAGTCTGGTCAGCCCGGTCGCGAAACCCGCCGACCATGTCCTCCAGGTGCGCGAATCCGAAGTGCGCAAGTTCCGCTCGCTGTCGGCGTCGATGTGCCTTGCGCAGGCGCTGGTGATCAATTTCGCCTTCGAAGCGACGCGCGCGCCGGCCGCGACGAAGGGCCGCGCGCGGAAATAGAATTCCAGTTCAGGCAAATTGTGAAACATATGTTGCAAAACTTCTAAAGTTGGAATAGGCGTTACAGACCAAGGAAGAAGGTGGTCTGAAACTGATGGTGCAACAGCGGGCAGCAGGCGGGGAGCGCCGACTGGATATCCTCACGCTCGGCCGGGCGGGGGTCGACCTATATGGCGAACAGATCGGCGGGCGGCTCGAGGATATGGCGAGCTTTGCCAAATATATCGGCGGCAGCCCGACCAACACCGCGGTGGGCGCAGCGCGGCTCGGCCTCCGCGCCGGGCTGATCACCCGCGTCGGCGGCGACCATTTCGGCCGTTTCATCACCGAAGAACTCGAACGCGAGGGCGTCGAGACGCGCGGCGTGACGGTCGACGTCGACCGGCTGACCGCGCTCGCGATCCTCGGCATCCGCGACCCCGACACCTTTCCGCTGATCTTCTACCGCGAAAATTGCGCCGACATGGCGCTCTGCGCCGCCGACATCGACGCCGATCTGGTCGCGTCGGCCGGCGCGCTGCTGGTGAACGGAACGCATCTGTCGCAGCCGAACGTCTTCGAGGCGAGCCTGAAGGCGGCGACGCTGATGAAGGAAAGCGGCGGACGAGTCGTGTTCGATATCGACTATCGCCCGGTGTTGTGGGGGCTGGCGGGCAAGGATAATGGCGAGGATCGTTTCGTCGCGAGCGCCGGGGTTACCGCGGCCTTGCAGCGCATCCTGCCGCTCTGCGACCTGATCGTCGGCACCGAGGAAGAGGTGCATATCCTCGGCGGCACCACCGACACGCTCGCGGCGCTCCGCGCCATTCGCGAGCAGAGCGACGCGCTGCTCGTCTGCAAGCGCGGCGGCGCCGGATGCGTCGCCTTTCCCGGTGCGATCCCCACCGACCTCAGCGACGGCACGGTCGCGCGCGGCTTTCCGATCGAGGTGTTCAACGTGCTCGGCGCCGGCGACGCCTTCATGGCGGGCTTCCTGCGCGGCTGGCTGAAGGACATGCCGCTCGAAAAATGCTGCGAGATCGCCAATGCGTGCGGCGCTATCGTCGTGTCGCGTCACGGCTGCGCCCCGGCGATGGCGTCGTGGACCGAGCTTCAGCATTTTCTGGCGGGAAGCTGGCCGCACCGCCTGCGCGAAAGCGCCGAGCTCGAACAGCTGCACTGGTCGACCAACCGCCACGGCGACCGCGACGAGCTCACCGTTCTCGCGATCGACCATCGCAGCCAGTTCGACGACCTGCTCGCCGATCTGGGCGCGGGCAGCGAAGAACGCGTGTCGCGCTTCAAGGACCTGTCGCTTCAGGCGCTCCACGGGCTCGCCGACGGCGACGGCAATTACGGCATGCTGCTCGACGGCCGGTTCGGCGCGCGCGCGCTCGAGGCGGCGGCCGACCTCCCCTATTGGATCGGACGCCCGATCGAGGTGCCGGGATCGCGCCCGCTGGCCTTCGAAGGCTATGCCGACGTCGCGATGACGCTGCGCGAATGGCCGGCGAACCATGTCGTCAAGGTGCTCGCCTTCTATCACCCCGACGACGATGCCGAAATGCGCGCGCGGCAGGACCGCCAGCTGCTGCGGCTGTTCGACGCGTGCCGCCGCACCCGCCACGAGTTGCTGGTCGAGATCATCGCATCGAAGCACGGCGCGATCGAGAGCGACACGATCGCGCGGGTGATCGACCATCTCTACGGGCTCGGCATCTACCCCGACTGGTGGAAGCTCGAACCCACCGCCGACCCCGAAGCGTGGGCCGCGAGCGAGGCGGCGATCCTGCGCCACGATCCCTTGTGCCGCGGCATCGTCCTTCTCGGCCTGTCGGCGTCGCAGAACGAGGTGCTCGCGGGCATCGTCGCCGCGGCCGCCTTTCCGCTGGTCAAGGGCTTCGCGGTCGGCCGCACGATCTTTCACGACGTCGCGCAGCAATGGCTCGCCGGGACGATCGACGACGCCGAGGCGGTGGCGCGGCTCGACGCCAATTTGCGGGTCCTCGTCGATGGCTGGCGAACTGCCCGGCGTGCTATGGTGCCGGCATGACAAAGCATGTGCGATTGACGATGGCGCAGGCGCTCGCGCGCTGGCTCGCCGCGCAGCGGGTCGAGATCGATGGCGTCGAGTTGCCCTATTTCGCGGGCGTCTGGGCGATCTTCGGTCACGGCAATGTCGCGGGGCTGGGCGAGGCGCTCGCCGGAATGGAAGCCGAGCTCCCGACCTTCCGCGCACACAACGAACAGGGGATGGCGCACGCCGCGATCGCCTTTGCCAAGGCGTCGCGCCGCCGCCGCGCGATGGCCTGCACCAGCTCGATCGGGCCGGGCGCGACGAACATGGTCACCGCGGCGGCGCTCGCGCACGTCAACCGCCTCCCCGTGCTGTTCCTGCCCGGCGACGTCTATGCGAGCCGCCGCCCCGACCCGGTGCTCCAGCAGATCGAGGATTTCGCCGACGCGACAATCAGCGCCAACGACTGCTTCCGCCCGGTATCGCGCTATTTCGACCGCATCACCCGCCCCGAGCAGATCATCGACGCGCTGCCGGGCGCGATGGCGGTGCTCACCGACCCCGCCAATTGCGGGCCGGCGACGCTGTGCCTGTGCCAGGATGTGCAGGCCGAAGCCTTCGACTATCCTGAAAGCTTTTTCGCACCGCGCGTGTGGCGTCAGCGCCGCGTGCGCCCCGATACGGGCGAACTCGCCGCCCTCGTCGCGGCGCTGCGCGGGGCACGGGCGCCGCTGCTGGTCGCGGGCGGCGGCGTCCTCTATTCGCGCGCCGAGACCGAACTCGCCGCCTTCGCCGCACACAGCGGCGTTCCGGTCGCGGAGACGCAGGCGGGCAAGGGCGCGCTCGCCTGGGACCATCCGCAGGCGCTGGGCTCGATCGGCGTCACCGGAACGAGCGCCGCGAACCGCGCCGCCGAGGGCGCCGACCTGATCGTCGGCATCGGCACGCGGCTCCAGGATTTCACCACCGGATCGCGCACCCTGTTCGCGGGCAAGCGGCTGTTCCAGATCAATGTCGCGCCGCACGATGCCGCCAAGCATGGCGCCGAGGCCGTGCTGGGCGACGCGCGCGAGACGCTGCGCGCGCTCGCCGACACGCTCGAGGACTGGCACGTCGACGCCGCGTGGCACGACGCCAATGCCGCGGCGGTCACCGAATGGAACGCGGCGTGGGACGCCGCGACCGCGCCCGGCGACGCGCTGCCCTCGGATGCGCAGGTGATCGGCGCGGTGTGGCGGCAAGCCGATGACGACGCGACCGTCGTCTGCGCCGCGGGCGGCCTCCCGGGTGAACTCCACAAGCTTTGGCGCAGCCATCGGCCCGGCGGCTATCATGTCGAATACGGCTTTTCGTGCATGGGCTACGAGGTCGCGGGTGGGCTTGGGGTCAAGATGGCCGACCCGGCGCGCGACGTCTATGTGATGGTCGGCGACGGCAGCTATCTGATGCTCAATTCGGAACTCGCGACCTCGGTGATGCTGGGGCGGAAGATCACCGTCGTCCTGCTCGACAACCGCGGCTACGGCTGCATCAACCGGCTCCAGCAGGGAACCGGCGGACGCCCGTTCAACAATCTGCTCGCCGACGCGGCGCACGAGAGACTCCCCGACGTCGACTTCGCCGCCCACGCCCGCAGCCTCGGCGCCGCGGCCGAGAAGGTTGGCGGTCTCGCCGAACTCGACGCGGCGCTCGCCCGTGCGAAGGCGTCGGACAAAAGCTATGTGATCGTGATCGACACCGATCCCGCCATCACGACCGAGGCCGGCGGCCACTGGTGGGACGTCGCGGTGCCCGAAGTGTCGGACCGCGCCGAAGTGCGCGCCGCGCGCCGCGATTACGAGGCCCGCATTCAGGGAGAGAGACAATGACGATCCGCTGGGGCGTGAGCCCGATCGCCTGGTGCAACGACGACATGCGCGAACTCGGCGGCGACACGACGCTCGACGAACTGCTCACCGACGTGCGCGACATCGGCTTCGACGGGGTCGAACTCGGCAACAAATTTCCGCGCGACCCAGAGGTGCTGGCGCCGATCATGGCGGGTTACGGCCTCGACATCGTCGGCGGCTGGTATTCGTCGAATCTGCTCGTTCGCGATGCCGACGCCGAAATCGACGCGCTGTCGAAGCATCTCGCGCTGCTCGACTATATGGATTCGAGCGTCTTCATCCTCGCTGAAACCTCGAACGCGGTGCATTGCGACCGCTATGGCAGCCGGCTCGACACCCACCCGGTGCTGCCCGCCGCCGACTGGGAACAATTTGGTGAGCGGCTCAATACGGTGGCGCGCTTTATCAACGATCGCGGGCTGCGCTTCGCCTATCACCATCACTTGGGAACGGTCGTCGAGACGAAGGACGAACTCGACCGCTTCTTCGATGCGACCGGCGACCATGTCGGGCTGGTGCTCGATACCGGTCACGCGCTGTTCGGCGGGATCGAGCCGATCGACGTGATCAAGGCGCACCCCGAACGCATCGCCCACGTCCACTGCAAGGACGTCCGCACCGCTAAATATGACGAATTTCTCGCCAATGGCACTAGCTTCCTCAACGGCGTCGTCGGGGGCATGTTCACCGCGCCGGGCGACGGCGATTACGACTATGCCCCCTTCATGCACGCGCTCGCCGACATGGATTATTCCGGCTGGATCGTGATCGAGGCCGAACAGGACCCCGCGATCGCCAACCCGCGCGAATACAGCCAGCTCGGGCTCGACACGCTGAAGCGGCTGGCCAGCCAGGCGGAGCTCGCCTGATGTCGCTGCTCGTCCGCCCGCACGCCCCCGACGCCGACGGCGCGGTGCTCGATATCACCCCCGAAAGCGCGGGCTGGAAATATGTCGGTTTCCGCGTCGTTCGCCTCGCCGCGGGCGCGCGATACAATCGTGTCGAGGATGGGCGCGAGGCGTGTCTCGTGATCCTGACCGGCACGGTGTCGGTCGAGACGGGGGGCGAGCGCTTCGAGGCTATCGGCGGCCGCCAGACGGTGTTCGACGGTGCCGCGGCCTCGGTCTATGTGCCCGCGGGCCATCGCTATACGATCGAGGCGGCATCCGACGCCGAAATCGCGGTCTGCACCGCGCCCGGAACCGGCGCCGGGACCGTCCGCCTGATCCGCTCGGACGCGGTCGAGGTGCGCGGCAAGGGCACCAACACCCGCCACGTCCGCAATATCCTCTCGGATGCCGACGAAGCCGAAAGCCTGCTCGTCGTCGAGGTCATCACCCCCGGCGGCCACTGGTCGAGCTATCCCCCGCACAAGCACGACCGCGACGCCTACCCCGAGGAGACTTTCCTCGAGGAAACCTATTATCACCGCCTGTCGCCGCCGCAGGGCTTCGCCTTTCAGCGCGTCTACACCGACGCGCGCGACATCGACGAGACGATGGCGGTCGAGGACGGCGACGTCGTGATGGTGCCGCGCGGCTATCATCCGGTCGGCGCCCCGCACGGCTACGACCTTTATTATCTCAATGTGATGGCGGGACCCCGGCGCAACTGGGTGTTCCGCAACGACCCCGCGCACGAGTGGATCGTGCGCCAGTAAGGAAGAGCGATGAGACAGATCGAGGCTTTGATCGCCGGCGACGCCGCCAGCGGCGGTTCCGTGCGCCCTGAAACCGGCCGCGGCGGCGACGTGTTCAACCCGAGCACCGGGCAGGTCCAGGCGCGCGTCGCCTTTTCGACCGCCGCCGATCTCGACCGCGCGGTCGCGGCCGCAGCCGCCGCACAGCCCGAATGGGCGGCGACCAATCCCCAGCGCCGCGCGCGCGTGATGTTCCGCTTTCGCGAACTGCTCGAAGCGAACATGCAGGCGCTCGCCGAGCTGCTCGCGAGCGAGCATGGCAAGGTCGTCGCCGACGCCAAGGGCGACCTTCTGCGCGGGCTCGAGGTGATCGAATTCGCGTGCGGCATCCCCCACGCGCAAAAGGGCGAATATACCGAAGGCGCCGGGCCGGGAATCGACACCTATGCGCTGCGCCAACCGCTCGGGGTGGTCGCGGGCATCACGCCGTTCAATTTTCCGGCGATGATCCCGATGTGGATGTTCGGTCCGGCGATCGCGACCGGCAACGCCTTCATCCTGAAGCCCAGCGAGCGCGACCCCTCGGTCCCTGTGCGCCTCGCCGAACTGATGCGCGAAGCGGGGCTTCCCGAAGGCATTTTGCAGGTCGTCCATGGCGACAAGGAAATGGTCGACGCGATCCTCGACCATCCGGCGATTGCGGCGGTCAGCTTCGTCGGCAGCAGCGACATCGCGCACTATGTCTATGCACGCGGCGCCGCGGCGGGCAAGCGCGTGCAGGCGATGGGCGGGGCAAAGAACCACGGCATCGTCATGCCCGACGCCGATCTGGACCAGGTCGTCGCCGACCTGTGCGGCGCCGCCTTCGGCTCGGCCGGCGAGCGCTGCATGGCGCTGCCCGTCGTCGTGCCGGTGGGCGAGCGAACCGCCGATGCGCTGCGCGAACGGCTGATCCCGGCGATCGCCGCGCTCAAGGTCGGGGTGTCGAACGACGCGCAAGCGCATTACGGCCCGGTGGTGAACGCCGCGCACAAGGCGCGGATCGAGGATTGGATTCAGACCGGAGTCGACGAGGGCGCCGAGCTCGTCGTCGATGGCCGAGGCCTCGTGCTGCAAGGGCATGAACAGGGTTTTTTCGTCGGCCCGACCCTGTTCGACCGGGTGACGACCGGCATGCGCGCCTATCGCGAGGAGATCTTCGGCCCCGTCCTCCAGATCGTCCGCGCGCCCGATTTCGAGACGGCGCTGCGGCTGCCGAGCGCGCATCAATATGGCAATGGCGTCGCGATCTTCACCCGCAACGGCCATGCCGCGCGCGAATTCGCGCAGCGGGTCAACGTCGGCATGGTCGGCATCAACGTCCCGATCCCGGTGCCGGTCGCCTATCACAGCTTCGGCGGCTGGAAGCGATCGGGCTTCGGCGATCATAATCAATATGGGATGGAGGGCGTGCGCTTCTGGACCAGGGTCAAGACGGTGACCCAGCGCTGGCCCGATGGCGGCGCGGGCGACAATGCGTTCCTCATTCCGACGGCGTAAAATGAAACAAATCTTCCATATTACAAGAAAATGAAATAGACTTGTAACTGAGGTGCCGCAAAGGCGCGGCGAGGGAGAGGGTCGATGCTGAGATATTTCGCCACGGGTCCCGACCTGCCGGTGCGGGACGATGCCGACGTCGACGGGCTGTACCGCCGCTACCGGATGCGGATCATCCTGGCGATCACCCTCGCCTATGCCGTCAGCTACACCTGCCGGCTCGCGATCAACATCGTCAAGAAGCCGCTGATCGATCAGGGCATCTTCACCCCGCTCGAACTCGGCATGATCGGCTCGGCGCTTTTCTACACCTATGCCGCGGGCAAGCTGATCAACGGCTTCGTCGCCGACCACAGCAATGTGAAGCGGCTGTTCGCGGCGGGAATGATCCTGTCGGCGCTGTGCAACATCGCGATGGGTTTCTCGACGCTGTTCTGGGCGACGCTGCTGATCTGGGGGCTCAACGGCTGGTTCCAGAGCTATGGCGCGCCGTCGTGCGTCGTCGCGCTGGCGAGCTGGTTCTCGAACCGCGAGCGCGGGCGCTATTACGGCATCTGGTCGACCGCGCATTCGATCGGCGAGGGGCTGACCTTCGCAGTCGTCTCGGCGCTCGTCGCCTATGGTGGCTGGCGCTGGGGCTTCTGGGGTCCGGGCGTGGCCGCGGTCCTTGCGGGAATCGCCGCCTTTTACGCGATGGCCGACCGGCCGCGCGCGCTCGGGCTGCCGGCGGTCGCCGACTGGCGGAACGACCATTATGCACCGCCCGCCGAAGGCGCGCCCGAGCGCGGCGTCTTCGCGACCCAGCTTTCGATCCTCAAGATCCCCGCCGTGTGGATTCTCGCGCTCGCGAGCGCCGCCAACTATGTGACGCGCTACGCGATCAACAGTTGGGGCATTCTCTATCTGCAGGAAGCGCGCGGCTATTCGCTGGCGGAGGCGGGCGCAGTGCTGACGGCAAGCACGCTCGCGGGGGTTGCGGGCGCGGTCGCCTATGGTTTCGTCTCCGATAAATTCTTCGGCGCGCGCCGTCCGCCCGCCAACCTGTTGTTCGGCGTCCTCGAACTGGTCGGGTTGCTGCTGCTCTTTTTCGGACCCAATAATCCGGCGGTAGTGCTGGTCGCGGTGATCCTTTTCGGGCTCGGCATGACCGGCCTCGTCACCTCGCTGGGCGGCCTGTTCGCGATCGACATCTGCCCCAAGCGCGTCGCGGGCGCGGCGCTCGGCATGGTCGGGGTGTTCAGCTATCTGGGCGCGGCGATCCAGGAACAGGTGTCGGGGGCGCTGATCGACGCCAACATGCATGTCATCGGCGATACGCGCATTTATGATTTCGGTCCGGCGATCTGGTTCTGGATCGGCTGTTCGGTGCTCGCGACCCTGCTCGCGACGACGCTCTGGAACACGAAGCTACGCGACTGAGGACAAGGTGATGGATCGACGCAATCTCCTGCGCGGGGGGGCCGCGCTCGCCTTTCTCGCCGCGCTGCCGCGCCGGCTCTATGCCGCCGCGACCGGCTATCCGCGGCTGCTCGACGGGCCGATGGTCGGCGCGACGACGCCGGGGAGCTTCGCCGTCTGGTCGCGCGCGAGCGGGGCGTTCGACGTCGCGGTCGAATATGCGACGCGGCGCGACTTCGCCGATGCGCAGACGACGGTGCCGGTCGCCGCATTGCAGGAAAACGATCTTTGCACGAGGGTCGAGGTCACGGGGCTCCAGCCAGACACCGCCTATTACTACCGCATCAAGACCGACGGCATCGACGACCGGCACCAGCCGCTGCCCTTCCGCACCCGCACCGCACCCGACCGGCCGCGCCCGATCCGCATCGCCTTCGGCTCGTGCGCGCGCGTCCAGCTTTATCCCGACCAGCCGGTGTTCGACGCGATCGCCGCGATGGAGCCCGACCTCTTCCTGTGGCTCGGCGACAATATCTATGCCGACAGCGACAGCGAAACCGCCTTTTCGGCGATGTACACGCGCCAGCGCAACGTCGCGAGCCTCGTCCCGCTTCTGCGCTCGGTGCCGCAGCTCGCGATCTGGGACGACCATGATTTCGGCTATAATGATTCGGATCGCCGCAACCCCGCGAAGGCGATGACGCACCGCCTGTTCAACCGCTGGTGGGCGAACCCCGCCGCGGGGCTGCCCAATACGCCCGGCGTCTTCTTTCGCCACAGCTTCGGACCCGTCGACATCTTCATGCTCGACGGCCGCTATTACCGCGATCCGCCCAAGGCGCCCGACGGCCCCGACAAGACGATGCTCGGCGCCGCGCAAAAGGCGTGGCTGAAACGCGAGCTCAAGGCGTCGAAGGCGGTGTTCAAGATTCTCGCCTCGGGCACCGGCTGGTCGCGCGCGGAGCAGGGCGGCGACAGCTGGGCCGCCTATCTCCACGAACGTGACGAAATCCTCGACTTCATCCGCGACGAAGGGATTGCGGGCTGCTTCGGCATTTCGGGCGACGTCCATCAGGGCGAGGCGAACTGCATCCCCCGCTCCGACCAGGGCGGCTATGATTTCTACGACCTCGTCAGTTCGGGGCTCGCCCAATATCTCAGCCCCAAATTTATCGACCAGCATCCCGAGGTGCGGCTGCGCGCGCCGTGGGTACGCAGCGCCAATTTCGGGCTGCTCGAATTCAGCTTCGATCCCGAACCGCGCGTCGAGCTCAGCATCCGCGACGTCGTCGGCGCATCGGCCTCGGGCGACCCGATCGTTCTGACCGCTGCCGACCTCGTCAACGGGCGGCAGAGCTGGCGCGCGGCGATCGACGCCGACGAACTGGAACGCCGCGAACGCGCCGAGCGCGGCGGCAGCTATTATGGAGGTGAATGAGAGATGCGGTTCGAGATGGTGACCATCGCCCCCGACGAGTTCGAGGCGATGAAGGCGCATCTGCCGTGCGCGACCCGCGAAGGTCTGTTCGAGACCTACCGGATCAGCCAGAACAGCTGGTACAAGCTGCGCGACGGCCAGCCGGTCAAGCGCCAGACGGTCGAGCGGCTGCGCGCGCGTTTTCACCAGGTCGCGGGCGAATGAGCGGCGCGCCCCTCAACATCGCGTTGATCGGCAGCGGGTTCATGGGCCGCGCCCACGCGCTCGCCTTCGCCGCCGCCGATCGCACCTTCGACCTGCCGCGCAGCCCGCGCGTCACCATCCTCGCCGACCGCGATCTCGAAACCGCGACCGCCGCCGCGGCCTCGCTCGGCATCGCGCGCGCGAGCGGCGACTGGCGCGACGCGATCGCCGACCCCGGCATCGACATGGTTGCGATCGCGACCCCGAACAATCTCCACGCCCCGATCGCGCTCGCCGCGCTCGCGGCGGGGAAGGCGGTCTATTGCGAAAAGCCGCTGGCGACGACGATCGCCGATTCAGAGGCGATGGTCGCCGCGGCCGCCGCGTCGGGCAAGCCGACCGCGGTCGGCTTCACCTATCTCTATAACCCGATGATCGTCCTCGCGCGCGAGTTGATCGCGGGCGGCGAGATCGGCGAGGTCACCGCCTTTCGCGGCATCCATGCCGAGGATTTCATGGCCTCGGCCGACGCGCCGTTCAACTGGCGCTGCGAGCCCGGTCAGGCGGGTGGCGCGCTCGCCGACATCGGCAGCCACATCATCGCGCTCGCGCAGCATCTGGTCGGCGAGATCGCCGCGGTGTCGGGGCGGCTCCACACCGCTTACCCGACCCGGCGCGACGCCCGGAGCGTCGACCGCGCGGTGACGGTCGACGACCAGATGGACGCGGTGGTCGAATTCGCGGGCGGCGCGACGGGCACGCTCTCGGCAAGCTGGATCGCGAGCGGGCACAAGATGGGCCTCGCGTTCGAGGTCAGCGGCACGCGCGGCTCGATTAGCTTCACGCAGGAACAGTTCAACGAACTCAAGCTCTATCGCTCCGGGCCGGGGCGGACGAACGGCTTCACGACGATCTGCGCCGGTCCCGAGCATGGCGACTATGGCGCCTTCTGCCCCGCGTCGGGGCACCAGATCGGCTATAACGACCTGAAGACGATCGAAGTGAAGTCGGCGGTC
This sequence comes from Sphingopyxis sp. NJF-3, assembly GCF_053514865.1. Lineage (NCBI taxonomy): Bacteria > Pseudomonadati > Pseudomonadota > Alphaproteobacteria > Sphingomonadales > Sphingopyxidaceae > Sphingopyxis > Sphingopyxis sp. NJF-3. The sequence continues at coordinate 78,572 of NZ_CM130726.1, read as the reverse complement.
GAGGCCGCGTCCGGCCTGCCGTCAGCGGCCAAGAGCTTCGCCGACGCCCTCGCGGTCGAACGCGTGGCCGATGCGATCCGGCGGTCGCACGGGGCGAAGGGTTGGGTGCGGCTCTAGTTGCCGGATGGCGCTGGATGGAATGGCGGCTAATGGCCGGAAGCCGACATTATTTTTGATCGTCATCCCGGACTTGATCCGGGATCCATTCACGCAGCGTCGAGCTAATGGATCCCGGATCAAGTCCGGGATGACGATGCGGGTGAGGTCCGCTGTCGAGCGAAGGGCAACGGCGACTTCTCTTAGCGTCGTCATTCCCGCGAAAGCGGGGCCCCAGTGTGGGGGCAGCCGACGCTCGCTCTGGGTTCCCGCTTTCGCGGGAATGACGAAGGTGGGGATGGCAGCTTTCCACCCCCAAGGGCGAGTCTAAACCGGCGCCAGCGCCTTCAGCAGATCCCCATGAATCGCCGGCGTCGACGCCAGCACCGTACCGTTCATCAGGTCGAGCGCATTGCCCAGCGTGTCGGTGACGACCCCGCCCGCCTCGCGGACGATCGCAACCCCGGCGGCGATGTCCCACGCGCTGACGCTCTGCTCCCAATAAGCGTCGTGGCGGCCGCAGGCGACCCACGCCATGTCGATCGCGCCGGCCCCCAATCGGCGGATTCCGGTGACGCGCGGGGTGAGCCGCTCCATCTCGGCATAGAATTGCTCGTGGCGCGGCTTGGTCGCGAACGGAATGCCGACTCCCAGCACCGATTCGCCCAGCGTCGCGCGCGGCGACACCTGCAGCCGCCGCTCGCCGAGCCACGCGCCGCGGCCCGTCTCGGCCCAAAACAGCTCGTCCATCGCAGGAACGAAGGTCACCCCGGCGACCACGTCGCCCTTCGCCGCCAGCGCGATGTTGACGGCGAAGAGTGGGCTTCCTGTCAGGAAGTTGGTGGTACCGTCGAGCGGGTCGACAATCCACACATGGTCGGGGTCGCGGCCGGGCATCAGCCCGCCCTCCTCGCCCAGAAAACCATAATCGGGAGCATGAGTCATCAACGCGTCACGAACCGTCGCTTCGGCTTTCAGATCGGCCTCGGTGAACATGTCGGCGGCGCCGGCCTTGCTGTGGATCGTCAGCGACGCGATGCGCGTCCGATCGGCGGTCAATCCTTCGCCGGCCTTTCGGGCCGCGGCGATCATGGCGGAAATAAGGGGTGACATGGTCATGGAATGAATATACGTTCTGTTTTGTGATAAAGATAGAAAAATTATTCTGAAATGCGAGATTCGGCCTGCAACGGCTTTGGATAGATCGAGGGAGGGTAATGTGAAAACCAGTTTGACGGCGCTCGCGGCGCTATTGGCCATGGGTCCCGCAGCGCAAAGCGCGGCGCAGGACGCGGCGGCGGCCCCGACGGTCGCGGCTTCGGCGGAGACGCAGGCGACTTTGGGGTCGGGCGCCGACGGCGCTGCGATCGTCGCCGACCCGGCCGATCCCGCCAGGACGCTGATCCTCACCGGCGCCGAATCGGCGGGGATCGATGTGTTCGACGCCGCGGGCCAGCGCATCGCCACCCATAAGGTCGGCAATATCCGCGCGCTCGACCTGCGCGAGGGCGCGGCGCCCGGCGGCGGCGCGCTGCTCGCCGCGCTCGACGGCCCGGCCAATGCGCCCAAGCTGTTCCGCATCGGTGCGGGCGGCGTTCCCGCACCGGTCGCGCTCGCCGGGGTCGCGCCCGCGATGACCGTCGCCGGCCTCTGCTTCGCGCGCAGCCACCGCGACGGCACCCTCTATCTCTTCCTGCTCGGCGACGAAGGCGGGGTCGAACAATGGTCGCTGTTCGCCGACGCGTCGGGCGGCATGGCGGGCCGCATCGCACGGCGCTGGTCGCTGGGGTCGGAGGCCGGCTATTGCGCCGCCGACGATCGCGGGTCGATTTACATCTCGCAGGAAGCGGTCGGCGTGTGGCGCTTCGCCGCCGAGCCTGAGGCCGAGATCAAGCCCGAGATCGTCGATATCGTCCGTCTCGGCCATATCACCGACGAGGCGAAGGGGGTCGCGGTCGCGCCCGACGGCCGGCTTGTCGTGTCCGACGCGAAGGCGAACCGGCTCAACCTCTATGATCCCGCGAACGATTATGCCTATCTCGGTTCGGTCGCGCTCGCCGCGGGCGCCGACGTCGTCGAGGATGGCGGCAGCGTGACCGTCGCCGGCGGGGCGATCGTCGTCGCCGACGACGATAATGCGCCCGAGCTTCCCAATTTCAAAATCGCGAGTTGGGCCGCGCTGCTCGCCGCGGCGAAGCTGCCCGAAATCGCGCCGCCGCCGCCGCCGAAGACGATGCCGCTCGCCCATGCGAGCGTCGAGACGGTGCCGGTGGAGACCGGCGGCGACGCCGCCGACGATCCGGCGATCTGGATCAACCCCGCCGACCCCGCGCAAAGCGTGGTGATCGGGACGCAAAAGCAGTCGGGCCTCTATGTCTATGGCATGGACGGCAAGGTGCTGCAGTTTCTGCCCGACGGGCGGATGAATAATGTCGACCTGCGCGGCGGATTCAGGCTCGGCGGGCGCGAGGTCACGCTCGTCACCGCGAGCAACCGCACGACCAAGGGCATCTCGATCTACGCGCTCGATCCCGCGACGCGCAAGCTGACCGACGTCGCCGACGGGCTTCAGGATACCGGCTTCGACGACCCCTATGGCCTGTGCATGTATCAGAGCGCGAAGACGAAGAAGACCTATGTCTTCGTCAACCAGGGCGACGGCAAGATGCGCCAGTGGGAACTGGTCGCGACCCCCGCGGGCAAGGTGCGCGCGAAGCTGGTGCGCGACCTGCCGTTCGCAAGCCAGGTCGAAGGCTGCGTCGCCGACGATGAAACGGGCATGCTCTACACCGGCGAAGAGGATGTCGGCATCTGGCGTGAGGGCGCCGAACCGCGCGGCGGCCTCGCGCGCACGATGCTCGCGAAGATCACCGACAATCCGGCGCTGAAGGACGATATGGAGGGGATGAGCCTCTACAAGCTCGACGCCACGCGCGGCTATCTGATCGTGTCGAGCCAGGGCAACGACAGCTACGCGGTGTTCCGCCGCGAGGGCGGCAACGACTATGTCGGCTCGTTCCGCGTCGGCGCCGACGCCGCGGCGGGTATCGACGGCATCTCCGAAACCGACGGCCTCGACGTCGTGAGCCTCTCCGCCGGCCCCGGCTTCGCGCACGGGCTGATGGTGGCGCAGGACGGCCGCAACGTCTCGCCCCCCGAGCATCAGAATTTCAAATTCGTGCCGTGGGACCGCATCGCCGACGCGCTGGGGCTGGAATCGAACGCGGGCGGCGCAACCCCACCGCAACGGTGATCGAGAAGCTTGCCGGGCCTCCGCATCCTATGCCACCTGGGACTTCATGGTCACATCGGCCCGCCCGACCCCATGAGGTCGAAGAGGCTGCGGCGGCTCAACCCTTCTGTCATCATCATTCTCCGCACGGCGGTTTGTCGTCCGCCGATCAGAACCAGGCCTTCACACCCATCACAAAGCTGACGCCGTTTGGATCCTCGCCAGCGGCGCGCGCGAAGCGCGCCGTGTCGCCGACCTTGCGCGCCCATTCGACACCGACATAGGGCGCGAATTCCTTCACGATTTCGTAGCGGAGGCGAAGTCCAAGCTCGAAGCCGGAGAGGCCCGAGCCCACGCCGGTCTCGGGCACGTCCTGCAGAGCAAAATTGACCTCCGCCATCGGCTGGAGGATCAGCTTCTGGGTGATGCGCTGGTCGTAATAGCTTTCGAGGCGGGCGAGCAGGTCACCCTTGTTCGAGAGGAAAAGCGCGCCCTCCACTTCGAACCAATAGGGCGCGAGCCCCTCGAAGCCTATCGTCGCATAGGTGCGGTCGGGGCCGGACCCCAGGTCCTGCCTGATACCCGCCTGCGCGTTGAAATAGGGTCCGATCGCCCGGCTGTAGAGAGCCTGGACCTCGGCACCCTCGATCCCTTCGCCGAAAACGCCTTCGCCCTCGCTCTTGAGCGTCAGCCGGTTAATATCGCCGCCATACCAGGCTTCGCCGTCCCAGCGAACACCGTCGCGGCCCTTGCGCGCTTGGTATTCGGCGAGGTTAAAGCTGATGAAAGCGATGGCCTGGGCGCCGTTCTCTTTCATCATCTCGTGACGCGAGTGATCCATTTCCGCTTTGGGGTATATACGGTCGGCATACCAATCGCCGGGGGGCGCGGGCGCGGCGGCATCGCCCGGCGGCAAGTCGGTGCCGCTGGCGCTGCTCGTCGCGGTCATGCCTTCCATTCCCGCCATGGGCTCCCCCGACCCGCCCTTCGGGGTGCAATGGCCCATTTTGGCATGTTCGGGCGGACAGTCGGGATCGGACGGCGACGGCGTACCATGGTCCATCGTGCCCATGTCCGAAGCGCCCTTGTCCGAAGCCCCTGCCTCGGGCGTACAATGACCCATCGCCGCATGTTCGGGCGGGCAGCTCGAAGCCTCGGGCACCATGCCCATCCCCGGCATGCTGCTATGGTTCATCTGCCCCATCGACCCTTCGGCGGGCGCTTCGGGCGCGGGTTGCGCTACCGGGGCCGGCGTTGGCGCGGGAACCGGTGTCGGTGCGGGCGCCGAACCGTGCGTCGAATGATCCATCGACTGCGCCGCAGCGGGAACCGCAAAGGCAAACGACGCGATGCCGGCGAGAAGGAGCGCGATCCGGGTCATTCGCCGTCTCCCTGCGGACGGACGCTGACGACGCGCATCATCCCCGCGTGCATATGATAGAGAAGGTGACAGTGGAACGCCCAGTCGCCGATCGCGTCGGCGGTGAAATCGAAGGTCGCGATGCCGCCCGGCTGGACGAGCACCGTATGCTTGCGCGGCGAGCGACCGCCCTTCCCCGTCACCAGCTCGAAGAAATGGCCGTGCAGGTGAATGGGATGGCTCATCATCGAATCGTTGATGAGGTTGATTCGCACGCGCTCGCCCTCGATGAAGGGGATCGGCTCGTGATGGTCGGACATCTTCACCCCGTCGAACGACCACATGAAGCGCTCCATATTGCCTGTGAGATGGATGTCGAGCGAGCGCGAGGCGGCTCGGACGTCCGGGTTGCGTTCGAGCGCGACGAGATCGTGATAGGTCAGCACCTTGTGTCCGACATCCTCGAGCCCCTGTCCCGGCTCGCCCATGCGGTCGACCGGCATCGGCGAAATCGTCTGGACACCGGGATCGCGCTTGACCTGCGGCGCGACACCGAAGTCGCGCATGCTGTGCTGCATTGCGGCTCCGCCTGCCGCGCCGTGCGCGCCATGATCCCCGGTCGCTGCATCGACAGACGCCGGCGTGCAATGCCCCATCGCGGCGTGTTCCGGCGCGCACGACGCATCCCCGCCACTCGCCATCGCACCCATGCCCATGTCCTTCATCGTCGCAAGCGGACGTTCGCGAAGCGGGGGCACTTCGGCCACCATGCCGGCGCGCGGGGCGAGCGTTGCGCGGCCCATCCCCGACCGGTCGTTTGCTTCGGCGACCAGCGTATAGGCGCGGTCCTCGACCGGCGTGACGATGACGTCATAGGTTTCGGCGACCGCGATCTGGAATTCGTCGATCTCGACCGGCACGATGTTGAGCCCGTCGGCCTGCACCACGGTCATCCTGAGGCCCGGGATGCGGACGTTGAAGATCGACATCGCCGAGGCGTTGATGATGCGCAGCCGCACGCGCTCACCGGGCCTGAAGAGCCCGGTCCAGTTATCGCGCGGACCATGGCCGTTGACCAGGAAAGCGTAGGTCGAGCCGCTGACGTCGGCGACGTCGGTCGGATCCATCCGCATCGCGCCCCACGCAACGCGATCTTTCAGCGACTGGTCCTTGCCCGCGAGCAGCCCGCCGAGCGTCTGGCGCTGCATGTTGAAGTGGCCGGGATCGACCTTGAGCTTGCGGAAGATTTCCTCGGGCGCGAGCCGGCTGTGGTCCGACAGGACGACGACATGCTCGCGGTCGTAGCCGATGGGGTCGACCCCTGCGGGATCGATGACGATCGGCCCGTAATGGCCGAGTTGCTCCTGCAACCCCGAATGGCTGTGGTACCAGTAGGTGCCCGACTGGACGACCGGGAACTCGTAGACGAAGGTCGACTTGGGTTTGATGCCCGGAAAACTGACCCCCGGCACGCCGTCCATGTGAAAGGGCAGGATGAGCCCGTGCCAGTGGATCGAGCTGTCCTCATCGAGATCGTTGACGACGGTCAGGCGTGCGGTTTGCCCCTCCTTCAGCCGGACGAGCGGCGCAGGCACGGTGCCGTTGATCCCGATCGCGCGGCTTATTTTGCCGTCGATGCGCATCGTCTGGCGCGCGATACGCAGCCTGATGTCGCTCCCCGATACGGTCGGCAGCGTTGCGGCGATGCCAGGGGACACGGACCGCGCCCAGGCGGGGAACCATGATGCCATCGCGGCCGTCGCGCCGCCGCCCAATGCTCCGCCCATGAAAAGACGCCTGTCTATCCGCATGATCTTCTGATCGCCTCCAGTTGTTCCAGCCATGATACGCAGGTGGCAGGCATTGCCCTCATGGAAAAACCCGGAGCCGTTCGAACCGCTCAGGCCGGATACCGAGAGGTTTCCGGGGTTTCGGCCAGCAGCTCCCTGAGCCGGGCGCGCGCGCGGTAAAGCCGCGTTTCGACAGCTTTTTCGCTGAGATTCAGGACCGCCGCGGCTTCCGCTTGGCTATAGTCTTCGATGGCCCGAAGGACGAGCACTTCGCGCAGGCTCTGGGGAAGGGCGGCAATTGCGGCGCGGACCCGGGCCAGCTCCGATTTGGCACTCGTCTCCTCATCGGGGGACGGCGCGTCACTCGCCATATAATGCACGGTCTCCATGGGAAGAGCGCGGGAGAAGAAGGCTCGAACCTTTCGTCGCCGCGCCCAGTCGCGGCATTTGTTGATTGCAATTTGGCTGATCCAGATCCGAAACGGCCGCTCGCTGTCATAGCGACCAATCGCCGAAAAGCCCGCGACGAAACTTTCCTGGGTCAAGTCCAGCGCTTCATCGGCATCGCCGACATGCTTGACGATCAATCGATAAACCGGCTGCTTGTAACGGCTCAGCAGTTCACGAAAGGCCGCTTCATGCCCCGCGCGTGCAAGCGCCGCCAATTCCTGGTCGCTGCATCGAGAAATCGGGGCGCTCACCGCGCTTCGGTCGTCAATGCCTTGACAACGCGCTTGTCGAACATGCGCGCCTGATCGGGATCAAGCACCCCGCGCATCGCGAACAGATGCTCGAGCGTTTCCTTTTGCAACTCGCCCATCACCGCGTGCGTCTCGTCGATCGCCTTGGTGACCTGCGGGCCATAGCCATGCTCGGCCTCGATCGCTTGCGCGAGCCGGATATTCGCGGCGCGCATCTCGAGTTCGAGCGCCTCGTGCCGCGCCTTGAACTGCGCTTCGATCGGGCGGAGCCTTTGCTGCTGATCGGCCGACAGCTTCAGCTCGCGATGGAGCATGGCATGGAGTTCGGTCTCGTTCGCGCGCGGCGCATCGACGAGCGCGCGGCCGACGAAAACGCCCGCCAGCGCGGCCAGAAAGGCAATCAGGCCGATGATGAGAAAACGGCGCGGCATCGTCATCAACGCGAATCCAGCGGGCTTGCCGGGACAAGCGGCGTCAACGGGCTCGCCGCAATCGCCGGCGGCGTGAAAGCGCTCCCGGCGATCACCCCGCCGCCCAGTGAAATGAAGGCGGCAAGCGCGATGGCGCGGCGCGTGGCCACCGCCTCGCGGCGGCGGACGGCAAGTGCGCGAATGACACGATCGTCGAGGGCTTCGAGTGCCGCCGGCGGTTCGTTCCTTCTCAAAATGTGAAGCTCTTCGTCCATGGCCTTGTTCCGTCATCTACCTGCTGATCGATAATACGCGCCTGAAATGATCGCCCCTCACGCGACGAATATCCAAGGGGTGAAGATTCCGCCTGCCTATTGTCGAAAGGACCCATATCTGGAGGTGTTATGTTCAAAGTGTATCTCCCCTCAATGGCTGACCGAGAAGCTGGGGCTTGGCCGCTATTGGCGCGAAACGCGGGTGCAGCCCGCTTATCGGAACGCCTGACGGATTGTCAGAGCGAAGACGCACCTATCCATAGGCATCGCGTCGTGACCTGGGGAGCGCGCAGGGATGCGCTTCGGGCTCGCAATGGCCGCTGGCCAGCGCGCTATGCCTCACATCCGAGGGGGTTTTGCCATAAAGCTTGCGGAAACTGTTGGTGAAATAACTCAAGTCGCCAAAGCCGCAGTCATAAGCGATCTCGGTGATCGTCCGCTCCCGAAGATGCGGCATCGACAGGCGGCGACGCGCCAGCGCCAGCCGCTCGCGCAGGACGAAGGCGGTGAAAGTCAGGCTCTCTGCCTGGAACAGCAACTGAACCGAGCGCGGGCTCAGTCCGACCGCGGCGGCGGCGGCCGTGACGTTCAGATCGGGCGAGGTCAGATGAGCGAGCGTCCAATGCTTGATCGCGTCCAGCCGCGCGGTGCGCGGCCCGCATCGCGAGGCGATCCCAGCTGCGTCGTGGTCGGTTCCGACCGCCAGCGCCACCAGATCGGCCACATGGCTGGCGACGCGGCGCGCAAACTCGGCAGTGGGGCCGGCCTCGTGGAGGGCGCGATAGGCGACAAGATAGGATTGCAGCAGTTGCATCGCCTGATTGTCCGGCGATATCCGCTGCATCGGCGCGTCGGATGGGATCATCGGAGTGAAGCCGGCCGGACGTCATATCCTCCGACATGACGCCGTGGCACGTGCGAAGGGCGCGGGCGCATCAGCGAACTTCCATAGCTTCGGCGACCCTGTCGATGCTCATCGCGCCGTGGACCCGCGCGCGGTGAATCCGGCGAAACCGCCCGAGACCCAGACATGATCGGTGATCCGCGCCACCACCGCGCCGGAAAAGGCCTGTTGGCCGCGATGCCGCGGCAAGCGCGAGCGGGGCGGCGGTGGTCAGGGCGGCGGTACGCATCTCGTCATGTCTCCCGTTGCGGGCCGGCGGCACGCCGGCCGTCATCGGGATGGCCGAGCCGCCGCCGGGGCGGGAGGATGAGAAGCTGATCGAGCGCCGATTTTTCGCCGATGAACGAGTGATTTCTGCCGCATGGCCGCCGAAATCGGCGCCCCACGGCTCCAGTGGAAGAATCGGCCTCATTTCGTCTTCCGGCAACTCCCGCTTTCGCTGCGGCCCAAGACAAGCGGGGCGCAAAGCCATCAGGATATGGCTCGCATAACGGAGGCAGCGCGATGTGGAGCATGCGTCATCCGACTCGAACGGGGCTGATCTGGGTCAGCGTGCCGCTGATCGGTCTGATGCTGACGGCGGCATTTGCCGTGCTGGGGGATCGGGTGACCGCATCCTATCATGCGGCATCGAAGACGCCTGCATCGACGACCGAGACACTGATTGCGCTGCCCGGCGCCTTCTCGGGCGCGATATTCCTCCTCAGCCTCTTCATCGTGCCGCCCCATATTGCCAGGGCGTGGCGCGCGTGGCGATATATGCGCCGCCTCGCGAAGCCTGAAAGCGCGAGCCTCGTCGCCGGCTGGACGGTGAATGCGTCGACCTGGGCGCGGTTTCAACGCGATTTGCAGGATGCGCGCGACAAGGGCGACGGCGACGGTCTTTCCAAGATGGCGCTGTCGCTGGCCGACCTCGATGCGCCGGCGGCCGGGGTCGATATTCGCGTCGGGGAGGAAGGGGTTCGGGTCGGCGCGCGATATTTCGCCCTGCGCGGCGGCTTGTCATCCAGCCTGACCGGGGTGGCGTCGGGGGCATTGGGGCGCGGTGCGCCGCGTCCCGGTGCCGACTATCTGGCGTTCGTTTCCACCTTCGAGGGCTCGTCGCGCTCGCTTGGCGCCTATGCGGTCGAGGAGATCGGACTGCTCGTCCCCGTCCCGCCCGCCAATCGCGCCGCGATGCAGCGCGTGCTCGATCATTTCACGCCGGCGGCGATAGCGGCACTGGCGGCGCGCGACGCGCGGCGAGGGCGGGTCGGCTGCCTTCTCAACCTGAGCTTGCTGGCCGTCAGCATCGGGATGCTCGCGCCGTCCGCCATCTTCGATGGCTATTATCAAGTCGGCTGGTACGGACTGCAGTTGTTCGCCGTCTGGCTCGCGTGGCTGGCCTATTATCTCATTCAGGGTATTTTCGGGATGATCGTCGGCCTCGGCCATATGATCCGGATGATGCGCGCGCCGCAATAGAGACGGAACCGGGGCGCCGATGGCTATGCGGCTGGGTCGCCCGCTTGACCGGCGCGCTTGCGGGCCCGCGCCGATGCCTGCGCCGCCCCGGTCAGCGAGAAACGGGCTTCGCCGAACTGTCCCGCACCCAGCGGGAAGGCGATGCCAAGCTCGCCGCCCGCCGCCATCGCATCGGCCAATTCGCCGCCCAAGGGGAGGATGAAGGCGCGGAAATCGCCGATCGTCGTGCATCGCAGCCTGGCGGCGAAGGTTGCCGTCCGCGAACCGATCAGCGCCGGATAGTCGCGCCCGTCGTCGCACGCGATTTTCGGATTGAAGAAGGCGTCGCATTTCGAACGGTCGCACACCACGCCGAACAGCGAACCGGCCGACGTGGCGGTGCTGGCGGTGATCGCGCCGCCCGCCGGGGCCCGGACGGTCCAGTCGCCATAGGTTTCCGCCTGCTGCGCCGCCGCGCCGGGGGACAGCGCCAAGGCTGCGGCGCCGAGCGCGGCCCCGAAGGCGCTACGCGGCATCATGGCTCGTCCCGGCGATCATCGGGCTTCCATGGCCGCGACGCATTTGTCGATGTTCATCGCGCCATAATCGAAGACATGCTGGCTGCCGTCGGCAAGCGTCACCGTCGCCCGCTTGCTGAACAATTTACGCTGGACGTCGATCGCCCGAATGTCGGTCTTCTCGATCGCCAGCTCGCCATCGGCGGCGTAATGGCCGAGCGTGCCGACAAGGCTGGCGTCGAGCTTGGCATCATAGAGCAGCCGCTGGTTGGTGACGGTCAGCTTGCCGTTATACTTGCCGCCGCCCGGCGGGAGATAGAAGAGCGTCCAGGTGTCGATGATGCCCTCTCCGGGGCGGATGGTCGCGGTCATGGGGCACTCCTCATCGTATCGGTCTACCGGATAGGGTCGCGCTGTCGCCGGGCATCAGCGACCATCGTCCGAGGAACAATCCGATCAGGACCGATGCGAAAAAGGTCAGCGAATGGCCGTCGTGGCTGGTAAGATGGAACAGCGCGCCGAGCGGGACGGTCTCGATCACCCCCACGATCGCGACCGTCGTTCCGGTCCTCCTGGCGCCGGGCAGCGTAATCCAGTCCGCCTCGGCTTGAGTACCCTGGGCACCGGACCATGCCAAGGGACTGGCACGGCCCGATGCCCAGGCCCCGGCACCGCCGAAGCCGAACAGCCCGCAATAGATGCCGACCACCAACCAGATCGCATAGGGCAGCGGCGCGCTGAAAAAACGGGGCAGGAGGATTTCGAGAAAAGCACTGCCGATCGTGCCGATGATCGCCGCCAGCACGAGGGCGCACGTCAGCACGACGATCGTTTTCAGCGCCGTCACGAGCACGCCCATGCCAGGCTCAGCTCCGGCCCGTCAGCGCCTTGCGGCACTTGGTGTCGACCTCGTTGCCGACCCAGGCGGCGAAGTCCTCGAACGGGCGCTTTTCGAACTCGGCCTGCACGGCGGCGTCGGCATCGCGGATCGCCTGCGCGGCCTGGTCGGAGGTTTTGCCGATCGTGCCGCCGGCGCGCTCGGCGATCTGTGCGAACGCGGTCGCGGCGCTTTCGCGCTGTGCGGCGCGTTTCGCGAAATCCTCGGCCTCGGCCCCGCTGCTCCGCTTCGCGAGGGCGCCATAGAGGCTGGAGAGGGATTTGAGCTTGGCCGAACAGTCGGCGGCCATGGCAAAGCCGGCCTCGCCGGACAGAGCGGTCGGCAATGACTCATCGCCAGCACCCTGTTTCACGATGCTCTGATCATCCTCGCTCTTGGCCCCCGAACAGGCGGCGAGCGCCGCGGCGGCGGCGACGGTGAATGTCATGAACCAGTATCGCGGCATCGGACGGACTTCCTCCCCTGCATGGCAAAGCTGCCGTGCCATCCTCTTGTAACGGCGTTCGGAGGACCGTCTTGGGCTGTCGCGCAACGGTTCTTTGGACGGAAGCGAAATGGCCCCTCACGCCGATCCGCGGATCAGGGAGTGGAACTGCGGCGCCAGAGACCGGCGCACGTCGGTAGAGGCGCAGAATTTCGCCATTTCGCAGGCGAAACTGTCTATTCTCGGGTTCGAGGAATATGGTTGGAGGCCCGAGCCGGAATCGAACCGGCGTATACGGATTTGCAGTCCGCTGCGTCACCACTCCGCCATCGGGCCTTGATCGCAGAATTGCGTGGGTCCAGCGCCCCTAGCGATTTCGTTTCGCACTGGCAATCCGTTCGTTTCGCAAATTTTCCCGATCCCGGCGCGATGATGCGGGGTTGGCGGCGTTCTTTCGCCCCGCTATGCGCGGCGGCGGTGCGGCAGCGGGGCTGTATTATTGTTGCAATACAGCATCGCTTCGGCTAGAGCTGCGCCGCAAGGTTGAAACTCCAGGAATCGGATTGCACCCATGGCAACCAAATTGAGCGATATCAGCGCCGCCGACATGCGGTCGGCGATGATCGACAGCCAGCTTCGGACCAACGACGTCATCGACCCCGCGGTGGTCGCCGCGATGGCGGCGGTGCCGCGCGAGGCGCATGTGCCCGCGGCGCTGGCAAGCGTCGCCTATATGGACCGCGCGATCGACCTTGGCGGCGGACGCTGGCTCAACGCGCCGCTCGTCACCGGACGGATGCTCGTCGAGGCGGCGATCCGTCCCGGCACCCGCGTACTGCTCGTCGGCGCCGCGACGGGCTATAGCGCGGTGCTCCTCGCCCGGCTCGGCGCGAAGGTGACCGCAGTCGAGGAGGATGCCGCGCTGATCGCCGCCGCACGGCAGGCGGCGCCGAAGGACGCGATCGACTGGATCGAAGGCCCGCTCACGGCCGGGGCGCCGGGCGCCGCGCCGTTCGACCGAATCATCATCGAAGGCGCGATCGAGATCCTGCCCGACGCGATCGCGGGCCAGCTCGCCGAGGGCGGCCGGCTGGTCGCGGCGCGGCGCGAGGGTGCGGTCACGCGCCTCGTCCAGGGCGTCAAGGCCGGCGGCATCGTCGCGCTGCGCCCCTTTGCCGACATGGACGTCGCGCCCCTGCCCGGATTCGCCGCTCCCGCCGGTTTCCGCTTCTAAGACCCTTCCCTTCTTTCTCGTCAGGCTGAAACGATCATGCACGATCCCGACCACAGACTGCCCCGCCGCGGCCACTGGCTTGCCGGCCTGGCGGTCGGCGCCCTGATGATCGCGTCGCAGGCGCAGGCCGAAACGCTGCAGGGGGCGCTCGCCAAGGCCTATGAGAACAACCCGACGCTGACCGCGGCGCGCGCCGGCCAGCGCGCGAACGACGAAAATGTCCCGATCGAGAAGAGCTATGGCCTGCCGAGCATCGGCACGAGCACCGACTATACCGAGAATATCATCATTCCCGGCAACAGCTTCTCCTCGCCCACGCGCTCGATCAGCGCCGGCGCGCAGCTGTCGGTCCCCATCTATCAGGGCGGCGCGGTGCGCAACGCGGTGCGTGCTGCCAAATTTCGCGTCGAAGCCGGCCAGGCCGACCTCCGCGCGACCGAGGCGAGCGTCTTCGCGCAGGTCGTCGGCGCCTATATGGACGTGCTGCGCGACATGGCGATCGTCCAGCTAAACCAGAACAATGTCTCGGTGCTCAAGACCAATCTGCAGGCGACGAGCGACCGGTTCGAAATCGGCGATCTGACGCGCACCGACGTCGCGCAGTCGGAGGCGCGGCTCGCGCTCGCCGAGGGCGATCTGCGCACCGCCGAAGCGAGCCTGATCGCCAGCCGCGAGGCCTATATCCGGCTGGTCGGCGAAGCGCCGGTCGACCTCCAGCCGCCGCCGCCGCTGCCGAATCTGCCGGCAACCGCCGAAGATGCGGTCGCGGTCGCACTGACCAGCAATCCCGACATCGAGGCTGCAAACCAGCTCGTCAGCGCGTCGCGCGCCGACATCGGCACCGCGAAGGCGAGCCGCGCGCCCAAATTGTCGGCGACGCTCGGCGGCGGCTACAATAATTACCTCGGATCGCTGTCGAGCGGCGTCGTCGGCGTCGGCGTGTCGCAGGAGACCTCGAGCGCCGCTGCGGGCGTGTCGCTGACCATCCCTGTCTTCCAGGGCGGGCGCCCTTCGGCGCAGGTGCGCCAGGCGCAGTCGCGATCGAGCCAGGCGATCGAAACCTATGTCGCGACCGAACGCGACGTCATCGCCCAGACGCGCGGCGCCTATGCCGCGTGGCAGGCGAACGAGCGGATCATCTCGGCGACCCAGCAGGCGGTCAGCGCCAATGCGCTGTCGCTCGAGGGCGTGCGCGCCGAGAACAGCGTCGGCACCCGCTCGATCCTCGACATATTGAACGCCGAGCAGGAATATCTGAACACCCAGGTCCAGCTCGTCTCGGCAAAGCGCAACAGCTATGTCGCCGCCTTCTCGGTCCTCGCCGCGATGGGCAAGGCCGAGGCGCGCGACCTCGGCATCGAGGGCGGCCCGCTCTACGACCCCGCCGCCAATTACGAGCGAGTGAAGGGCCAGATCTGGGACTGGGCCGACGATCCGGCGCCGCAGCAGCAGGCGACCGACACGCGCGGCGTCGCCGCAGCCGACGCCAGCGTCCCCGCGGGCGCCAATCCCTTGATCGGCCCGGTTGATCCCGCCAGCGGACAATAGGGCTTGGCAAGCGCCGCTCGCTCCCGGTAAGAGATGGTTAATCGCCCGCCAACGGGCGCGCCGGAAGGGGCACATATGGGCGACCTGTCGCGAGAGCCGTCGATGGAGGATATTTTGTCGTCGATCCGGCGCGTGATCGCGCGCGACGAAGCGCCCGGCACCGCGCGCGCGTCGCGCGCCGACGACGATGTCCTCGACCTCGCCGAGGAAGAGGCCGATGAAGCGGCCGCCGAAACCTCCGCTGCCGACGAACTCGTCTCTTCCGAAAGCGCCGACGCCGCGCGCCAGTCGCTCGACGCGCTGAGCGCCGCGGTCACCTCTCCGACGCCAGCCGCGATCCCCGCGGGCGGCCGCACGATGGAAGAGGTGGTGATGGAGGCGCTCCGCCCGATGCTCAAGCAATGGCTCGACACGAATTTGCCGGGCATGGTCGAGGCGATGGTGGCGAAGGAAATCAGCCGGATCACCGGGCGGCGGCTTTGAAGCGGCATTAAGCCGCGCCTCCTGAATCCGCATCCCCGAGCCCTTCGTCTGCCCTGGCGGGCGCTCAGGATAAACTTCGGCCTTTGGCCGAAGACGAGGGGCCCGTTCGAGCAAAGCGAGAACCTCCGGCGCCGCTGGCCTCGACTTCGCTCGGGAAAGCGGATTTCCGGCGTCGATCCTACCCCGCCCAATCCTCCAGCAAATGCCGCGCGATCGCCAGCGACGGCGGCGCCAGGAAGGGCGCGCCCATGTCGCCCGCGAGCGCCGCGCGGACCTCGGCGCGGTCGACCCACATCGCCGCCTCGATCTCGGTCGTATCGAGCGTCAGCGCGGGATCGAGCGCCCGCGCGCGGCATCCGATCATCAGCGAGGAGGGGAAGGGCCAGGGCTGGCTCGCCACATAGGCGACGTCGGCGACGCGAATCCCCGCCTCCTCGAACAATTCGCGCGCGACCGCTTCCTCGAGCGATTCGCCGGGCTCGACGAAGCCCGCGAGCGCCGAGAAGAAGCCGGAGGGAAAGCCCCCCTGGCGCCCCACGAGCACGCGTCCTTCATATTCGGCGAGCATGATCACCACCGGGTCGACGCGCGGAAAATGCTCGGCGTTGCACGCCCCGCAGCGGCGCCCCCAGCCCGCGCG
This sequence comes from Sphingopyxis sp. NJF-3, assembly GCF_053514865.1. Classification (NCBI taxonomy): domain Bacteria; kingdom Pseudomonadati; phylum Pseudomonadota; class Alphaproteobacteria; order Sphingomonadales; family Sphingopyxidaceae; genus Sphingopyxis; species Sphingopyxis sp. NJF-3. The sequence goes on along the minus strand of NZ_CM130726.1, from coordinate 62,616 downwards.
GAACAGCGCCGTCGGTGCGCCGCACACCGCGCAGAAGCGATGCCGCGCGTGCCAGTCGACCAGGCTGCGCGCGCCGCCGTAGAGCGCCGCCTCCTCGGGCGCGAGAAGCGGCAGCAGCCGCATCACGGTGCGCGACCGCGCATCGACGCGCGCACCCGCCGCCGCCTCGCGCACGAAATGCGGAATCCCCACCGCGTCGAGCCCGAGCAGCAGCAGCGCGCGATCATCGGCAGGGTCGAGCGGCTCCCAGCGAAGCCCGCCGCCCTCGCCCGGCACGAAGTCGATCCCGTCCATCGCCAGACAGAGCGCGCGCGGGTCGGCGACCGCCTCCGCGAGCCGGCCCTCGTCGGTACGCAGCTGGTCCGCGCGGTCGAGCCGCGCCCCCGTGAACCCGAGCGGCAAGGCCATCAGCGCATCACATCCTTATAGAATGCCTTGCCGAAATCCGCCTGGAAGGGGACCGCGTCGGATGGCATATATTGGGTATAGCCGCCGACGCGATAGCCGCGCGCGCGGTCGACGAAGCCGACGGTGCCCGCCGCCCCCGCCCAGCCGTAGAGCCCCTCGCCGGTCGGCGAGGTCGGCAACGACACGCGCCCGCCGGCGCCGAAGCCCTCGCCGTCGATGAAGGTCCCCTTGCGGTCGACGGCGTCGTCGATCAGGTTCGACATCGCGAGCCGCGCCGTATCGGCCTTCATGACCCGCACCCCACCCGTCTCGCCTTCGCCGAGCAGCATCGCGAGGAAGCGGTCGTAGTCGCGCGCGCTCGACACGAGCCCGCCGCCGCCGAACGGATAGGGCGGCTTGTCGAGATAGATCGAGCTGGTGGCGGGGTCGATCGGGATCAGCACGCCGCCCATGGGCGCATAGTTGGTCGTCAGCCGGTGCGCCTCGCTCGCGGGAACCTGGAACCATGTGCTTTTCATGCCGAGCGGATCGAAGATGCGTGCTTTCAGGAAGACGTCGAACGGCTGGCCCGACACCACCTCGATCAGCCGGCCGGTAAGGTCGAGGCTGACCGAATAGCTCCACCGCGTGCCGGGCTCGTAGACGAGCGGCAGCTCGGCGAGCCGGTCGGCGAAGGCGGCGAGGCTCGGCGCCGCGGTGACCGGGGCGAGGCCGGGGATCGGCAGGCGGCTCACCTGCCCGCCGACAATGCCCGCGGCGTCATAGGCCGCCTTGATCGGCCCTTTCTGGATGATGTTGTAGCCGAGCCCCGCAGTGTGGGTGAGCAGGTGGCGCACGGTGATCTGCGCCTTCGCCGGATGCACCTCGGTGATCGACCCGTCGGGGACATTCTGCACCTTCATCGCCTTGAAGGCGGGCAGGAAGTCGGCGATCGGCTGGTCGAGCCCCATCTTGCCGTCCTCGATCAGCAGCATCGCCGCCATCGCGGTGATCGGCTTGGTCATCGAATAGAGCCGCCACAGCGTGTCGGGACCGACGGGCACGCGCGAGTCCATCGCCTGCGTCCCATAGCCGAAGCTCAGCGCGTCCTCCTGCCCCTTGCCGATGCAGACGAGCGTGCTCGCAAGCTCGCGGCGGTCGACGAAGCCCTTGATGAACGCGTTGGTCGCGGGATAGAGCGTCGCGCCGTCGGCGCGGAAAGCCAGCGCCGTTCCCGGCAGGAAGGCCGCGGCGCCGCCCAGCGCCATCCCGCCGAGCAGCGCCCGGCGCGTCACCATCATGTTCATCCGTCGGTCTCCCGCAGCCTGTCGATCAGCTTGCGATAGAGCGTCGGCAACCCCGCCGCGTCAAGCGCCGACAGCGGCCACCATTCGCCTTCCGCTGCGGCATCCGGCATTTCGCCGCGGACCAGCGTCAGCCGAAGGTCGAAATGGGTGAAGCCATGGTCGACCCGCGCGATCCCCGACTCGGCCGGCGGCATCCCGGTCCACTCGCCCCCGGGCAGCGCGCGCATCCCGCCGAGCATTCCCTTGCCGGGGCGCCGGACGAGCCACACCCGCCCCTCGCGCTCGATCCAGTGCGCGATGCCGTAACGCTGCGGCTTGGCCTTCTTCGGCGGCTTCACCGGCAGCCGCTCGATGTCGGCGCGTCCGCGCGCGCGACAGTCGGCCATCAGCGGGCAGATCGCGCAGGCGGGTGATCGCGGGGTGCAGATTGTCGCGCCGAGATCCATCAGGCCTTGCGCGAAATCGCCGGGGCGATCCGCCGGCACCAGCGGTGCGAGCGCCGCCTTGATCTCGCGCTTCGCGGCAGGGAGCGGGGTTTCGATCAGCCGGTGGCGCGCGATGACCCGCTCGATATTGGCATCGACGACCACCGCCGGCCGGCCGAAGGCGATCGCCGCGACCGCCGCCGCCGTATAGTCGCCCACCCCCGGCAGCGCGCGAAGGCCGGTCTCGCTATCGGGGAAATGCCCGCCATGCTCCGCGACCACCGCGCGCGCGCAGGCAAGCAGATTGCGGGCGCGGGCATAATAGCCGAGCCCCGCCCACGCCGCCATGACGTCGGCATCGTCCGCGGCCGCGAGGTCGGCGACGGTCGGCCAGCGCGCGGTGAAGCGTTCGAAATAGCCCGCCACCGCCGCGACCGTCGTCTGCTGGAGCATGATCTCGGCCATCCAGACGCGATAGGGGTCGGGCGTCGCGGCGCTGCCGGGGGGCACCCGCCACGGCAGCACCCGCGCCGACCGGTCGTACCAGCCGAGCAGGCGCGCGGCGAAGCTCATAAGCCCCTCCCCTTCAGGGGAGGGGTTGGGGTGGGGTCCATCGGCCTTGCGCAAGGCCGATGGACCCCACCCGCTGCGACTAGGCGGCAAGCCGCCAAGTCTCGCTGCCCTCCCCTGAAGGGGAGGGACATTTCTCTCTCAATCGCAAAGCCTGACGTCTGGACGCTCACCCCTCGCCTATGGCATGGCGCTCCCCATGACGAAAGCAGGGAGCGGAGAGACGCCCGCCAAGAAGGCGAAGGCGAAAGGCGCGGCGAAAAAGCCCGCCGCGCGCCCTTACGAGCGCCCGCGCGGCGGCGAGGCGCGCGCGATCTCCGACCTCGTTCCCGAAATCGGCCGCACCGCCTTTCGCAAGTTCGGCTTCATCCAGTCGTCGGTGGTCAGCCGCTGGCGCGAGATCGTCGGCGCGAAACTGGCCGACGTCACCCAGCCCGCGATGATCCGCTTTCCCGCCGGGCAGAAGGCGGGGGGCACCCTCCACCTGACGATCAGCGGCGCGCATGCCCCGATGCTCCAGCATGTCGCGCCCGACATCATCGCCGCGGTCAACCGCTTCTTCGGCTATGCCGCCATCGCCACCGTCCGCATGACCCACGGGCAGGTCGTCCCCGCGGCCCCCGTTCAGCCGCCGGCAATGCTGAAACCGATACCCGCCGAACTGGGGGACAGTCTCCGCGATATCGGCGATCCCGAACTCAGGACCGTGCTCGAACGCATGGCCGCCGGGCTCGCCGCGCCGCCGAAGCTCCCCCGGATCAGTTGATGGAAAGACCCGGCCCGATCATGTTCCCTATCGCCATCGCATCGCTGCCGCGCCGCTCGGCCATCGCGGCGCTGTCCGCCGCCGCGCTCGCGTTGCTCGTCGCCGCCGCACCTGCCAAGCCCGCCGGCCCGCGCTGGTCGGCGACCGTCGCCGAAAGCGGTATCGGCGCCTACAGCGTCGGCAACCCGCAGGCGAAGGTGAAGCTGGTCGAATATTTCAGCTACACCTGTTCGCACTGCGCCGAGTTCGCGAAGGAATCGAGCGCCGCGCTCAAGACCCAATATATCGACCGCGGCCTCGTCCTGTTCGAATATCGCAACCTGATCCGCGATCCCGTAGACATGACCGCGGCGATGCTCGCGCGCTGCGGCGGCCCCAAGGCTTTCGCCGCCAATCACCAGGCGATCTTCGCCGCGCAGCCCGCCTGGCTCGGCAAGGCCGCGAAAATGACGCAGGCGCAGCAGGCGCCCTGGTATCAGGGCTCGCTCGGCGACCGGACGCGGCGGATGGCCGCCGACACCGGGCTCGACGCGCTGATGCGCGCGCGCGGCTATACGGCGGCGCAGCTCGACGCCTGCCTTTCCAGCGGCGTCGCCGAGGCCGAGCTGATGGGCATGACCAATATCGGCCTCAATGCGGACAAGGTCGCCGGCACCCCGACCTTCTTCGTCAACGGCCGCAAGACCGAAGTCGGCCATTGGGCCGACCTCAAACCGGTTCTCGACGCGGCGCTCAAGCAGAAGTAAAGACGCTCCCCATCACGACCAGACGGAGAAGACCGTGTCCAAGACCTTGCCCACGCTGCGCATCGCGCTCCTCGCCTCGCTCGGCGCCTTCGCCCTCGCCGCCTGCGGCGACAGCAAGACCGACCCCGCCAAGCAGCAGGAGGTGATCGCGAAGGTCGCCGCCCCCGCGGGCAAGAGCTGGTCCGACGTCGTCGCGGTGACGCCCGAAGGCGGCCATGTGATGGGCAACCCCGACGCGCCGATCAAGATCATCGAATTCGCGTCGCTGACCTGCCCGCACTGCGCCGATTTCGCGACCGAAAGCCATGACGAGCTGAAGCGCGACTTCATCGACACCGGCCGCGTCAGCCTCGAACTTCGGAACTTCATCCGCGACGGCATCGACCTCACCGCCGCCGCGATCACCCATTGCGCCCCGCCCGAGCGCTATTTCCCGCTGACGCAGAGCACCTTCGCTTCGCAGGCCCAGATCTTCGAAGCCGCGCAGGCGAATCCGCAAGGTTATGAAGCAGCGATGAAGTCGGCCCCCGGCGTCCGTTTCCAGCAGCTCGCCAAGGCGATGAAGCTCGACCAGTTCTTCCAGTCGCGTGGCATGACCGGCGAACAGGTCAACGCCTGCCTCGCCAACCTCGACGGCATCAAGAAGCTCGAGGACGGCACGAACAACGCCCAGCAGCAATATAATGTCCAGGGCACGCCGACCTTCATCATCAACGGCCAGGTCGCCGAGGGCATCGCCACCTGGCCGCTGATGCGCGACCGCCTGCGCACGATGGGCGCGCGCTGACGCGACTTTTCCTTCGTCATGCCGGGCTTGACCCGGCACCCGCCTTTTCTTCGAAGGACAGGCGGACCCCGGATCAAGTCCGGGGTGACGAGGGAAGCGACGTCCAACCCCCTTGCGACTCCTCCGCCCGCACGGCATGACGGCGCTTTAGGGGGATATGTGACGCCGACGTTACACAACCTGCGATTCCACCGACTGCACGGGAGCCTTTCGTGCAGATAAAGCGGCTGCGCCTGACCGGTTTCAAAAGCTTCGTCGAACCCACCGAGCTGCGCATCGAGCCCGGGCTGACGGGCGTCGTCGGCCCCAACGGCTGCGGCAAGTCGAACCTTCTGGAAGCGATCCGCTGGGTCATGGGCGAATCCAGCCCCAAGTCGATGCGCGGCGGCGGGATGGAGGATGTGATCTTCGCGGGCACCTCGTCGCGTCCCGCGCGCGACTTCGCCGAGGTCGCGATCCACTGCGACACCGAGGGCGCGCTCGTCGCCGGGCTTGCCGACGCGAGCGAGGGACGCGAGCTCGAGATCATCCGCCGCATCGAGCGCGGCGCGGGCAGTGCCTATCGCGCCAACGGCCGCGACGTGCGCGCGAAGGACGTCGCGCTGATCTTCGCCGACGCCGCGACCGGCGCACACAGCCCCGCACTCGTCAGCCAGGGCAAGATCGCGAACGTGATCGCCGCGAAGCCGACCGACCGCCGCGCGATGCTGGAAGAGGCGGCGGGCATCGCGGGGCTGCATGTGCGCCGCAAGGATGCCGAGCAGAAATTGCGCGCGACCGAGACCAACCTCGCGCGCCTGTCGGAGATCGTCGCCGACATGGAGGTGCGCGCGAACGCGCTCCGCCGCCAGGCGCGCGCCGCCGAGCGCTACCGCAAGCTCAGCGACGAGATCCGCGTCGCCGAGGCGCGGCTGATCTATGCGCGCTGGCGCGACGCCGCCGCCGCCGCCGACCAGGCGCGCCGCGACGCCGATGCCGCCGAGGCGGCGGTGAAGGCGGCGCAGGACGAGCTGGAACTCCTGTCGCGCGCGCAGACCGAGGTCGCGACCCGCGTCGCCTCGGCGCGCGCCGACGCGCAGGCGCAGCGCGATGCGCTCGCCGAGGCGACCGCGACGCAGGTCCGCCTGACCGGCGAGGAACGCGCGGCGCGCCAGCGCATCGACGACCTTATGGCGCAACAGGCGCGGCTCGCCGACGACCGCGCGCGCGAGGGCGAGCTCGCGCGCGACGCGCATGGGGCGCTAACCGCGCTCGATAGCGAGGGCAAAGCCCTTGCGCAGAGCATCGCCGCGCACGACGCCGGCAAGGCCGCGCTGGTCGAGGCGCATCAGGCGGCGCAGGCGCGGCTGCGCGATGCCGAGGTCGCGCTGGCGCAGGCGCGCGCGAAGGCCGCGAGCGAAGCGGCCGACCGGCGCGTCGCGCTCGGCGCCCGTGACGGCGCCGAGGCGGCGGTGCGGCGAATCGCGAGCGAAGGCGCGCGGGTCAAGGCCGAGGTCGCCGCACTCGGCGACAGCGACGCGCTCGCCGCGACCGTCGAAGACAGCGCGCGCGCCGCCGAGCGCGCCGAAGCCGCGATCGCCGACGCCGAAGCGGCGCTCACCGCCGCCGACGCCGACCGCGGGGCCGCCACTGCTGACCTCGCCGCGCTCGACGCCGCGCTCGCCGAAGCGCGCGCCGCGCTCGCCGCGCTCGAAAGCGAGGCGGCAACGCTCGACCGCGCGCTCGCCGCCGCACGCAGCGATGCCGATCGCATCCTCGACCGGATCAGGGTGAAGCCGGGCTATGAGGCCGCGCTCGCCGCCGCGCTCGGCGACGATCTCGACGCGGGCACCGACGCCGACGCGGCGCGGAGCTGGCGCGGCGCCGAAACGCCCAAGAACGACCCCGCTCTGCCCGCCGGCACCCGCGCGCTCGCCGAGGTCGTCGAAGCGCCGCCCGCGCTCGCACGCCGCCTCGCGCAGGTTGCGGTTGCCGAGAGCGACGCGGGCCAGCCGCTCGCCGTCGGCCAGCGCCTCGTGACGCTCGACGGGGTGATGCGGCGCTGGGACGGCTTCGTCACGCGCGGCGACGGCGCGACGGCGAGCGAGAGATTGCAGCGCCAGAACCGCCTCGACGCGCTCGCGGCGCAGCGCCCCGGGGTCGAACTCGGGGTCCAGGAACTGCGCGACCGGCGCGAAAAGGCTGCCCTCGCCCTCACCGCGCGCACCGAGGCCGCCGCCGCCGCGCGCAAGGCGCTCGCCGACGCCGATGAGACGCGGCGCGGCGCGCTGCGCGCCGCCGACCAGGCGCAGACCGCGCTCGATCGTCATCAGAGCGCCGCCGCACTGTTCGCGGGCCGCCTCGCCGAAATCGCCGCAGCCGCCAAGGAGGCGGGCGAACAACTCGCGGCGCACGAGGCGGCGCTCGCCGCGCTCCCCGACGAGGCGCTCGCCCGCGCCGCGCTCGATGGCGCCGAGGCCGACACCGAGCGCGCGCGCACCGACGCCGGCGCCGCGCAGGGCGCACTCGCCGACCACGACCGCGCGCTCGCGGCGCTCAGCGAGCGCCAGGCGGTCGTCAGCGCCGAGATCAAGAGCTGGAAGGCGCGCGCCGGCGAGGCGGCGCGCCGCGTCGCCGACATGGACAAGCGTGCCGACGCGCTTGCCGCCGAGGCCGCGAAGCTCGCCGATCTGCCCGACAGGCTCGCCGCCGACCGCGCCGCCGCCGAGGCGCGGCAGGCGGCCCTGCGCGAAAAGGTCGCCGCCGCCGAAACGCAGGAGCGCGAGGCCGAGGCGGCGCTGCGCGAGGCCGAGGCCGCGCTCACCACCGTCCGCGAGCGCGTCGCCGCGGCGCGCGAAACCCGCGCGGGGGCGGTCGCACGCTCCGAAAATGCCGAGCTGCGCCGCGTCGAGATGGGCCGCCTGTCGGGCGAGCGCTTCGAATGCCCACCGCCGCTCCTCCCGCAGAAGGCGGGCTTCGAAAGCGACGGTGTCGGCGACACGGGCGCCGAATCGGCGCAGCACGACCGGCTGATCGCCGACCGCGAGCGGCTGGGCCCGGTCAACCTCGTCGCCGCCGACGAGCTCGCCGAACTCGATACCGAGCGCGAGAGGAACGCCGCCGAGATCGAGGAGCTGCAGCAGGCGGTGAACCGGCTGCGCGGCTCGATCGGCAATCTGAACCGCGAGGGCCGCGTCCGCCTGCTCGCTGCCTTCGAGGCGGTGAACACCCATTTCCAGCGCCTCTTCACCACGCTGTTCAACGGCGGCCAGGCGCATCTCGAACTCGTCGATTCGGACGATCCCTTGGAGGCCGGACTCGAGATCATGGCGCAGCCGCCGGGCAAGCGCCTCGGCACCCTGACCCTGCTTTCGGGCGGCGAGCAGGCGCTGACCGCCGTCGCGCTGATCTTCGGCCTCTTCCTCACCAACCCCGCGCCGATCTGCGTCCTCGACGAGGTCGACGCGCCGCTCGACGACGCCAATATCGAGCGTTTCTGCGATCTCCTCGACCGGATGAGCCGCGAGACCAACACCCGCTACCTGATCGTCACCCACAATGCGGTGACGATGGCGCGCATGCACCGATTGTTCGGGGTGACGATGATCGAAAGGGGCGTCAGCCGCCTCGTCTCGGTCGACCTCGGCGGCGCCGAGGAACTGCTCGCGGCGGAATAGCTACCCCGCGCTTCCCACCACCAGCATCGCCGCGAACACCAGCAGCCCCGCGAAGCGGTTGCTGCGGAATTTCGCCAGCGCATCGCCGCCGTTCGCCGGCTCGAGCGTCGCGACCTGCCCGGTCAGGTGCAGCGCCGCGGGCACCAGTGCGACGAACACCAGCGGGTCGGGCCGCACGGTCCACAGCGCCCCCGCCCACAGCAGCAGCGCGGTGGCGTAACAGAGCGCCACCCCGGCGCGCACCTGCGTCCCCATCGCGCGCGCGCTCGATTTCACCCCGACGAGCGCGTCGTCCTCGATATCCTGCAGCGCATAGATGGTGTCATATCCGATGACCCAGGCGATCGTGCCTGCGTAGAGCAAGGGCAGCGCCAGCCCGTCCCCGCCGCCGACCGCGATCCAGCCGACGAGCGCCCCCCAGCTGAACACGAGGCCGAGCCAGGCCTGCGGCCACCAGGTGATCCGCTTCATGAAGGGATAGGCGGCGACGAGCGCGAGGCTCGCGAGCGCGACGATCTGCGCGGGCAAGGGCAGCTGCAACAGCACCACCAGCCCGACCAGAGACAACAACAGAACCCACAGCAGCGCATTCCGCACCGATACCGCCCCGCTCGCGACGGGGCGCGAGGCGGTGCGCGCAACGCGCGCGTCGAGATCGCGATCGACGATGTCGTTATAGACGCAGCCCGCGCCGCGCATGACGATCGCGCCGAGCAGCATCCAGAAGAAGAGCGTCCAGTGGCTGCGCGCGCCGCCGCCGAGCGCGAGCCCCCACGCGCAGGGCCAATAGAGCAGCCACCAGCCGATCGGCCGGTCGAAGCGCGCCAGCAGCGCATAGGGCCGCATCGCGGCGGGAAGCAGGGCCAGGAAGCCCTGGTGCTGGCTGTCGGGAGGATGCGCCGCGGTCATCGACCCGGGCGATAGCAGCCGCGGCGTCCGCGATAAATGCCTGATTGGCGCCGGACGACCGGCCTCAGGAACAGGTGGCCGCGGTCGCCGCGGGCGAGGGGTTATAGATCTGCGCCAAATCGCGCGCTTCGCGGATGTTGAACGCGGCGGTCGACCGGATCGTCTTGGCGCCCAGCCACTTGCCATAGAGAAGCGGCTGGTATTCGTAGACGATCTCGACGAACATCACCGCCGTACCCGCCACCGCTGTGACCTCGGCGCCTTCGGGCCCCATGCCCGGAAAGTCGGTCCCGCTTTGCCCCTCGCCCTCATCACCATAGCTCGAGTCGACGTTGAGGTCGCCAAAGCAACGCTGCCAGTGAATCCACTGCCCGCCGTCGCTGTTGCGCTCGAGGCTCGACAGGATGATCCGGCCGTGCTGCTGGAAATCGAGATTGCCGGCCTGCTTCTCGACCCCCGCGAAGACGTCGTTGATGTCGGCCTCGCGTACCTGCGGCTGCGCGAGATTGCTGCCCGTGGCGATGCGCGAGGCATTGTCGGCGGTGTTGAGGCCGAGCTGGCTGATGCGCGTGGTGGTCAGCGTCAGATTGGCGATTTCGAGGCCGCCGAACCCGACCAGCACCAGAAAGGGAATGACGAAGGCCATTTCGATGATAACGGCCGCGCGGACGTTCCGCACGAAGCGCGCGAAGGCGACACGGCCCCGTCGCCGGAGGAGCGATCGGGCGGTCACGGGCAGCTGTCCGGGGCGGCGTCGGAACCGGTGGCGAACGGCTGGTTGCGCAGCACGGTCGTATAGGACAGCGTGATCGACTGCGGCTGGCCTAGCATCCGCCACACCGGCAGGACACGGTCGAAACTCATCGACGCGGTATAGAGGACGATGTCGTCCGCGCCGCCATTGCCGGTGCGACCGCGATCGGGGTCCCAGCGGCCATTACCGTTGCTGTCGTCATAACATTCGCCCGCATCGTAGCTGCCGTTGCCATTGGCGTCGGTATAGCGCTCCTCGACGCCGACCTGGCTGAACTGGTCATAAGCCTTGCGGCTGAATTCCACATCGGCGTTCCGGAACACGCGAAGCACCTGCTCGCGAACGCGCGTGTCGAGCGCAGTCTGGCTATCCGCATAGGTTTCCAGCGTCGAATCGCGCCCGGCTTCGCTGACCGCGCCTTGCAGCACCTGCTGTGCGTACATCTGCCACGAATAATCGAATATGCCCATCAGGACGAGCAGGAAGAGCGGCGCCGTCAGCGCGAACTCGACCATCGCGATCGCTCGCTCATCGCAGCGGAGGCGGCGCAGGAGGGCAGTCACACGCGTCACTGCGACAGCCTCAGCTTGGAAATCTGGCGCGCGATCGACTGGAAATTCTCGTTCAGCTCTTCCGAATCATCGGCTTCATAGGCCTGCCCCGATGACGCGCATTTGTTGAGGTTGCTGTTGCTTCCGACCCCGAACGAGACCACCCAGATGGTGATGCCGCGGTCGCGCGCGGCCTTGCACAGTTGCACGAAGCGATTGTTGTGGCGCGAAATCGCATTGTCGTCGCTGGTCGCCCCGATACGCGGCATCGAGCTTTCCTGGCCCTGGTGCGACAGGTTGGATCGCGGGGTCATCATTTCGCCGTCGGTCATGAAGATGATGTGGCGGCTGATCGGCCGTCCGTTATCGGCGGTCGCATTCTCCGACGCGAACAGGCCGGTCGGCGACATCAGCCGCGCGCCCCACGCCATGCCGGCGTCGTGATAGGTATAGCCCTTGGGCTGCAGCGAGTTGATATAGTTCGCGAAGGTGCCCGCATCGGCCTTGGTCATGACGGTCAGGTTCATCGCCGGCACCGGGCAGGCGGCATAATCGCCGCCCTTTTCGACGAAATTCTTATAGTCGCTCGACGAGGTGAAGGGGGTCTCTTGGCCACGGTCATAGGTGACGTCGGGCAGGAACAATTTCCATTGGGTCTCGGGATCGCTCGTCGTCGGAAGCATGTCGATGTCCATATCGTAGGCGTCCGCCGGCGCGGTCTCGTTCGCCGCAAATTTGGTCGTCCCCCGCTCGATGATGCACCCGGCCCAACTGGTGGTGACAAGCGCCGCCTTGTCGCCCGTGTCCGACTGGATCGTCGATCCGGATTTCAGCGGACGCGTGTCGAAGCTGCGATTCTCATAATTATACTTGCCGTCGAACACCTTGGTCGGGGTTTCGGTAACCGTCGTCGTGCTGGTGCGCTTGAAGCTTGCGATCCAGCGCCCCTCGCGGCATTGTCCCTTCGAATTTTCGAACTGCTTATACTTGTAATAGCTATAGGTGCGTTCGACGTCATAGGTCGAAATGCGATTGCCGTCGGCATCGACATATTGCTCGGTCAGGTTGGCATCGGGATCGCCCGGCTGCGGCGTTGTGTCGGCCGGAAGACTGCCCTTGCATTTGCCCAGGTCCTTATCGAAAACGTCCGGATTCGGCGTATCGACGACATTGCTTTCGTCATAATCGGTCGTGGTATAGACGATCTTGGTTTTTGGCGTGCGCGATGGAAGTTTGACCTCGTCCGACAGCCAGTCGGGATTCTTCGCCATCAAAATCCCGCCGACATTGACCGACGAGCTGTAGGGAACGACGCCGAACCGCAGGCGGCCGTCGCCGATGTCGGCATCGGTCAGCGTGCCGAAAAAGTCGATCGCCGCGGTGCGCAGCCCCTCGATCTTGGTCACCGTGTCGCTGCCATTGGCGCGCGACATCGACCCGGTCACGTCGAGCACCAGCATCACGTCGACGTTGGAAATCTCCAGCTTGGCGGTGCAATTCACCGAGAGGTCGAACTCGCTCTTGCCGAATATATACATCAGCGCCGTCGGCAGAACCGCGCTGGCGGTGCCGGTGACGTCCGACGCGCCCGACGCTTCCGAGGTGAAACCGACGTCGTGGCTGCCATAGCTGTCGTCGGGATAGTTGAAATTGAACATCTTGTTCGCTTCGGCTTGGGCGACCGAATCATAGGTGCCGCCGGCCATCGAACGGCGCCCGGCGAGCACGCCCGCGTCGCACGCTTGCTGCAAGCGCAGCTCGGCCATGTATGCGCGGCCGATATCGACCGCCGAACCGACGAAGCCGATCAGCGGCACGACCGCCGCGGCGGTCAGGAACATGGTGTTGCCGCGCTGGTCGCGAAGCAGCTTCCTCGCGCCCTGCCGGAAACGACGGATGATGGTCCCTCGCATGGTCTCTCACACCCCCCTGGGGCCAGGCACGCGGCCCACTCAGATGCGTGGCTGGCATCCTGCACCTAAGCCCGAACTGCTTACCAAAACGCTAATCGCAGGCGGGCGCGGACGGCTTGCAAAGGGCGGATCTGGCCCGAATCGGGACAGAGCATTCTGCGCCGCGCCCGGCTGGGCAAAGCGGCGTGCATCCGCTATCCCGCTCGCCATGCCCGCGACACCCGCCTGGCCGCCCGCCAGCACGCCCCGCCTGTTCGTCGATCTGCCGCTCGGCCCCGAAAGCGCGCCCGTGATCGAGGGGCCGGCGGCGCATTATCTGCTCCACGTCATGCGCGCGAAGACCGGTGATCCGCTGCTCCTCTTCGACAATCGCAGCGGCGAATGGCTCGCCAGCATCGCCGAGGCCGGCAAGCGGTCGCTGACCGTCCGCATCGAGCGGCAGACGCGGCCGCTCGAACGCGTTCCCGACCTCTGGCTCTGCTTCGCGCCGGTCAAGAAGGCGCGGCTCGACTGGATCATCGAAAAGGCGACCGAACTCGGCGTCGCCCGCCTTCAGCCGGTGATCACCGAACGCACCATCGTCGAGCGGGTCAAGCGCGAGCGGCTCGAGGCGCAGATCGTCGAGGCCTGCGAGCAATGCGGCCGCACCGCGCTCCCCGAGCTCGCCGAGCCGGTGAAGCTGCCGCAGCTCCTGCGGGACTGGCCGCGGGACCGCGCGCTGCTCTTCGCCGACGAGGCCGGCGGCACACCGCTCGCCGACGCCGACGCGCCCGCCCCCGCCGCGATCCTGACCGGGCCCGAGGGCGGCTTCACCGACCGCGAGCGCGAGGCGCTGCTCGCCGCGCCCGCGATGCGCCGCATCACGCTCGGCCCGCGCATCCTGCGCGCCGAAACCGCCGCGGTCGCCGCGGTCGGCATCTGGATGGCGGCATACGGCGACTGGCGGGACGATCGTTCTTAACCCGCCGTTAGCCATGCTGCGGCTATGGCGGCGCGATGATGCGGCGGGACCAGAGCCGATATCGCCGGCGTGGGGGCTGGCGGGGGCAGATCATGCAGGCGGCGATGGCGCTCGCCTGGCTGGCGATGGCGCTCGTCTCCGCGCCCGCAATGGCGCAGACCACTTCGACCACCAGCAACAGCACGGGCGGCGCGATCAACGCCTCGACCCCCTGCTCGTCGCCGCTCGTCCGCAATTTCAGCGTCGGCGGCGGGGTGATGGTCGCCGACGTCGACCTCGGGGTGCTCGCCACGCACAGCTGGCGCGGCGACCTGCGTATCACCCTGCAATCGCCCGCGGGCACCCGCGTCCAGCTCGTCGACGGCGATACCGGCAATCTGCAGGGCAATAATTTCAACGTCCGGCTCGACGACGACGCGGCGCAGACCGTCAACACCGACGGCAATAACGCGAATCATTCGACCTCGGCGCCGCCCTATCAGCATGTCTTTCGCCCCAATGCGCCGCTCTCGGCGTTCAACGGCGAGAATGGCGCGGGGACGTGGCGGCTCGAGATCTGCGACCAGTTCCCCTCGGCCGACAACGGCAATTTCGTGCGCGCCGACCTCACGCTGACCAGCCTGCCCGCCAACTATGCCGACCTGTCGCTCGCCAAGAGCGTCAGCACCGCCTCGCCGGCCGCGGGCGCGAGCATCAGCTACACACTCAGCGTCACCAACGCCGCCGCCTCGCCGGCGACCGCGACCGGGGTTTCGGTGCTCGATCCGCTTCCCGCGGGCTTCACCTTCATGGGCGCATCGGGCTTCGGCAGCTATGACGCCGCGACCGGCGTGTGGAGTGTCGGCAACGTTCCGCCGGGCGCTACCCGCACGCTGACGATCAGCGGCAGCGTCAATGCGAGCGCGGGCGCGACGGTCGTCAACAGCGCCGAAATATCGGCCTCCTCCGCCCCCGACAGCGATTCGACGCCCGGCAACGGCGGCGCGGGCGAGGACGACCAGGCAAGCGCGAGCTTCACCGTTTCGGGCAGCCGCATGGCCGGCGCGCCGCCGGTGCTCACCTGCCCTGCGGGCAGCAGCCTCTTCGACTGGGACGGCATCGCCTGGCCCGCCGGAACGACGAGCGGCAGCACGACGCTCGCCGGTATCGGCACCGCGGGCCTGTCGATCGGCATCAGCGGCGGCAGCTTCCTGAGCAACGCCACCTATGGCGGTCCGTCCCCGACGCGCCAGAATGTCGTGACCGGCGGATTGACCCCGGCGCAATATTCGCTGTTCGAGATCGTCGATTTCACCAGCCAGGCGGGCAGCGTCACCTCGACGATCACCCTTCCCGTCGCGGTGCCCGGCGCGCAGTTCCGCCTGTTCGACATCGACTATGCCGCCGGCCAGTTCGCCGATCGCGTCACCGTCACCGGCAGCTACGGCGGCGTCACCGTCTATCCGGTGCTGACCAACGGCACCGCCAATTATGTCATCGGCAACAGCGCCTATGGCGACGCTCTGTCGGCCGACGGCGAGGCGGCGGGCAATGTCGTCGTCACCTTCGCCTCCCCGATCGACACGATCACCATCGACTATGGCAGCCACGGCCTCGCCCCCGCGAACCCCGGCCAGCAGGGCATGGCGATTCACGACATCAGCATCTGCCGCCCGACGACGACCCTGACGATCGCCAAGACGAGCAGCGTGGTCAGCGATCCGGTCAACGGCACCGCGAACCCCAAGGCGATTCCCGGCGCGACGATGCGCTATTGCCTGCTCGTCACCAATAGCGGCGGGGCGAGCGCGAGCGCGGTCAGCGTCGCCGACTTGCTTCCCGCGACGCTCGCCTTCATCCCCGGCTCGCTGCGCAGCGGCACGAGCTGCGCGGGCGCGACGACGGCCGAGGACGACAACGCCAGCGGCGGCGACGAGAACGACCCCATCGGCGCCTCGCGCAGCGGCGCGAACATCGCCGCGACCGCCGCGACGCTCGCCGCGTCGGCCAGCATGGCGATCAGCTTCGAGGTCCTCGTCAACTGACCACTGGTCAGACGCCTCGCCGCACCCTAAATGCTCGCGCATGAGCACGCGGACGGTTTCAGATCAAAACGATCCCATCATCGAAAGCCGCGACCAGCTCGCGGCCCCCATGGCCAAGGGCGAAAAGCCCCGCGACCGCTGGCGCATCGGCACCGAGCACGAGAAATTCGTCTATCGCACCGGCGACCACTGCGCCCCCTCCTACGATGAGCCCGGCGGCATTCGCGACCTTCTGATGGCGCTCACCCGCTATGGCTGGGAACCGGTTTACGAGGGCGGGAACGTCATCGCGCTTTCGGGCAGCGACGGTGCGATCAGCCTCGAACCCGCGGGGCAGCTCGAACTGTCGGGCGCCCCGCTCGAAAATCTCCACCAGACCTGCGCCGAGACCGGCCGCCATCTGAAGCAGGTGAAGGAAATCGGCGCCGAGCTCGGGCTCGGCTTCCTCGGCCTCGGCATGTGGCCCGACAAGAGCCGGGACGACCTGCCGCGCATGCCCAAGGGGCGCTACAAGATCATGCTCGAGCATATGCCGCGCGTCGGCACGATGGGGCTCGACATGATGCTGCGCACCTGCACGATCCAGACCAACCTCGACTATGCGAGCGAGGCCGACATGGTGCAGAAATTCCGCGTTTCCCTGGCCCTCCAGCCGCTTGCGACGGCGCTGTTCGCCGCCTCGCCCTTCACCGATGGCAAGCCCAACGGCTATATGTCGTACCGCAGCCATATCTGGACCGACACCGACCCCGCGCGCACCGGGATGCTGCCCTTCGTGTTCGAGGACGGGTTCGGCTATGACCGCTATGTAGATTACATGCTCGACGTGCCGATGTATTTCGTCTTCCGCGACGGCCAATATATCGACGCCGCGGGGCAGAGCTTCCGCGCCTTCCTGAAGGGTGAGCTGCCCGCGCTCCCCGGCGAGCTGCCGCGCCTTTCGGACTGGACCGACCATCTGTCGACCGCCTTCCCCGAGGTGCGCCTCAAGAGCTTCCTCGAAATGCGCGGCGCCGACGGCGGGCCGTGGAACCGCATCTGCGCGCTTCCGGCGCTGTGGGTCGGCCTGCTCTACGACCAGGGCGCGCTCGACGCCGCCTGGGATCTGGTCAAGGGCTGGAGCATCGAGGATCAGCAGGCGCTGCGCGACGCGGTGCCCCGCGACGGTCTCTGCGCCCCCGCGCCCGGCGGCGGCACCGTCGGCGACCTCGCGCACCAGGTGCTCGACATCGCCGCGGCGGGCCTCGCGGCGCGCGGCGAGGTCAATTCGATGGGCGACAATGAGGTCGGCTTCCTCGAGCCGCTGCGCCGCATCGCCAAGAGCGGCAAGTCCCCCGCGCACGATCTGCTCGACCGCTACGAGGGACCGTGGGCGCACGACCTGTCGAACATCTATGGCGAGCTCAGCTTCTGAAGGTTTGCGCGGGCTCGTCCCTTCGCACCGGCCCGCACCTGCCCTTGCATTTTCGCGCGGCGCCCGCTATGCGCCCGCGCTTCCGCCATGGTCATCCCTGGAGGCGTGGCGGACTGTGCAATCTGTTTCGGAGAAAAATGATGAGCGACCAGCTGGTGCTGTCGGCCGAGACGCGTGAACGCGGAGGCAAGGGAGCCTCGCGCGAACTGCGTCGTGAGGGCCGGGTCCCCGCCGTTGTCTATGGCGGCAAAGAAGAACCCCTGATGATCCATGTCGAAGAGAAACTGCTGATGAAGCAGCTGATGACGGGTCACTTCATGAACTCGGTCGTGATGATCGAGGTCGGCGGCAAGCAGATTCGCACGCTGCCGAAGGACGTCGCTTTCCACCCGGTCAAGGATCGTCCGATCCACGCCGACTTCCTGCGCATCGCCAAGGATGCCAAGGTCCAGGTCGCGGTTCCGGTCATCTTCCAGAATGAAGAAGCCTCGCCGGGCCTGAAGCGCGGCGGCGTGCTGAACATCGTTCGCCACGAGCTGGAACTCGTCTGCGACGCGGACAAGATCCCCGACGAGATCGCGATCGACGTCACCGGCTTCGACGTCGGCGATTCGATCCACATCAGCAACGTCGCGCTGCCCAAGGGCGCCGAAAGCGCGATCACTGATCGCGATTTCACCATCGCCACCATCGTCGCCCCGTCGGCGCTCAAGTCGAGCGACGGCGACACGACGAAGGACGAGGGTGAAGGCGAAGCCGAAGGCGGGGAAGAAGCCTGATCACCAAGCTCTGGCCCCTCCCCTTCAGGGGAGGGGTTGGGGTGGGGTTTCGCGGGGCCGCGCAGGGGTCGAATACCCACCCCGCTGCGGCCCGGACTTGATCCGGGGCCCGCTGCCCCTCCCCTGAAGTGGAGGGGTTTTTCATATGCAGCTCTGGGTCGGCCTCGGCAATCCCGGGCCTCAATATGCGATGCACCGCCACAATGTCGGCTTCATGGCGGTCGACGTCATCGCCGACATGCACGGCTTCGGCGCGCCCGCGAAGAAATTCCAGGGCTGGCTGCAGGACGGCCGCATCGGCCGCGAACGCGTGCTGATCCTCAAACCCGCGACCTTCATGAACGAAAGCGGCCGCAGCGTGCGCGCAGCGATGGATTTCTACAAACTGACGCCGCAGGACGTCACCGCTTTCTACGACGAGCTCGACCTCGCACCGATGAAGGTGAAGGTGAAGCGCGGCGGCGGCGCGGCGGGGCACAACGGCATCCGCAGCATGATCGCGCATATCGGCGACGATTTCCGCCGCGTGCGGATCGGCATCGGCCATCCGGGGCACAAGGACCGGGTGACCGGCCATGTGCTCGGCAATTACCACAAGAGCGAGGTCGAGCCTTTGACCGACCTCTTGGGCGCGATCGCCGCCGAGGCGCCGTGGCTCGCCGAGGGCGACGATGTGCGGTTCCAGAACGATCTCGCGCTGAGGCTCCAGCCGTGACCATGGTGCGCCCCGCCACGGCGGGCGACGCCGAAGCCACGATCGGGGTCTGGGAGGCGTGCGGGCTGACGCGCCCGTGGAACGAGCCTCGCGCCGATTTCGCGCGCGCGCTCGACCATGACGCCGCGACGGTCCTGCTCGCCGAATATGATGCGAAGATCGTCGGCACGGTCATGGCGGGCTTCGACGGCCATCGCGGCTGGATCTATTATCTGGGCGTGCTGCCCGACCATCAGGGCTCCGGGATCGCGCGGCGCCTGCTCGACGCGGCGTGCGACTGGCTACGCGAGCGGGGCTGTCCCAAGGTCGAGCTGATGCTGCGCGACGGCAATCCCGCGGCGGGATTCTACGAGCACCTCGATTGGGAATTGCAGCCGGTGAAGGTCTTCGCGCGGTGGCTGGTTTAGCGGGGCACCGCCCCGCCGCTAGGGCGCCGCGCGTTCGCGCCTGGGCGGCGGCGGCGCGCTGCCGTCGGGGGTTTCGGACAGCTCGATGACGCACATGCTCCGCCATCTCGGATGCGGGCCGCAGGCGACCCCCGCGTAGCGATAGCGCGCCGAAAGCAGCTCGAAGCGATGGCCGCGCCCGGGAACGCCATCGTCGACGAGCAATTGGCGGATCACCGATTCGGGGTCGCTATGGCCGTAGGTGATGACCTCGCTGACATAGCGGCCACCGCCCCGCGCGACGAGTCGCGCGGCGGGGTCGCGGCCCCGCGAATAATGCCCCACCTCCCCCGAGCGCGATTGCGCCGCGACATGGTCGACCGCCGCCAGCGCGAGCAGCCGCCCCTCGCGCAGTTGGGGCAGCGGACCGGCGCGGCGCAGAGCCCCGATCGCCTCGTCGACGGGGCGCACGCCTTCGCGGGTCTGGAAATCGGCCTCGCCGTCCTCGCCATAGACGATCAATCCGTCGAACCGGTCGCGATAGTCGCGGAGCGATTCGCTATAATCGCCCGGGTCGGCGTGCATCGCGTTGAGCTCGTCGAGCACCGCCGCCTCGAACGACGACGCGCCGCCGGTCGCGACGAGCAGGATGAGCAGTGCAGCAAGCGGCCGCGATAGGGCCTTGTTGATGAGCGGGCGCATTTGCCCGCCCTATGCCGCCGAGGATGAACCCACCGCAACGCCCGGTTTCCATGGCCGGTGCAATAATTTCGTCATTGATGATCCGCCCAACTGACGCGGTCGGGCAACGCCCCTGCAATGCGCGCCCGGCAAGGCGCGTCGGGTGGACGCGGAGGGAGTCCTTCCTTCGCCCTGTCCAGCGCAACCAGAAAAGGGGACTGCATGTCATATCTGACCGACGAGGCGCGCGCGCCGTACCGCCGCGCGACCGACGATTTGAACGGGCCGGACAGCCTGGAAGCCATCGTCGGGGAGAATCCCTCGCGCCGCTCGATCCTGCGAAACGGCCTGTTCGGCCTGTCGGTGCTGCCCGCGGCGGCGCTCGCGGCGTGCGGAGACGAGAGCGGCCCCACGGTCACCCTTCCGCCGACCCCCTCGCCGACGCCGACCCCGACTCCGACGCCCGCCAGCTATGCGGTCACCTTCGCCTCGGTGGCGGCGAACCAGGACGATAAGGTCACCGTTCCCGCGGGCTATTCGGTCGAGGTGCTGCTGAAGGCCGGCGATTCGATCGAGGCCGGCGCGCCCTATTCGGGCAACTATCCGAGCGCCGCGGTCGCCGAGAAATGGGCCGGGGGCAACCACGACGGCATGGAATATTTCGCGCTGCCGGGCATCGATGCGAACACCAACGGCCTGCTCGCGATGAATTTCGAACTTCCCGACTTCAACATCCTGATGGCGGGATCCTATGACGCGGCGAGCGCGTCGGCCGAGCAGAAGGCGATCGCGCTGTCCGCGGTCGGGGTCGGGGTGGTCGAGGTCGTCAAGGGCGGCGACGGCATATGGGGCGTCCGCCAGGGGTCGACCTACAACAAGCGCTACACCGGCAACAGCAGCTATCGCGCGGGCGGTCCCGCCGCCGGGCTGCTGTCGGGGACGATCAAGGGCATGCTCAACAATTGCTCGAGCGGCCGAACTCCGTGGGGCACCTATCTGACCTGCGAGGAAACGACCGACAATTATCTCGATCCGACCCGGCCCGAACGCGATTATGGCTGGGTGGTCGAGATCGACCCGCTGCGCGAACTCGCGGCACCCACCAAGCGCACCGCGATGGGCCGCTTCAACCATGAGAATGTCGCCTTCATGGCCAGCGGCGACAATCGCGTCGCCTTTTACATGGGCGACGATTCGACGCCGGGGTGCATCTATAAATTCGTCCCCGACCGGGCGTTCAGCCCTTCGAACCGCGCAGCCAACACCGAGTTGCTCGATTATGGCACGCTCTATGTCGCGCGCTTCAACGGCGACGGCACGGGCGAATGGCGGGCGCTGACGGTCGGGCAGAACGGCCTTGTCGCGGGCGCGTCCGACCCCGGCAACGTCAGCCAGAGCACGACCCCACCGACGCCGGCCAGCGTCGATTTCAACACCCAAGCCGACGTGCTGATCGAGTGCCAGTCGGCCGCGCGGGTCGCGGGCGGCACCGTGATGGACCGCCCGGAATGGATCACGGTCGCGCCCGACAACAAGGCGGTGTTCGTCACGCTGACCAACAACAGCGGCCGCAAGGTCACCGACGCGATGAACCCGCGCGTCGCCAACCTGCACGGCCATATCATCAAGTTCCGCGAGGACGGCGATTCGCCGCTGGCGACCAAGTTCAGCTGGGAAATCTTCCTGCTCGGCGGCGATCCCTCGCTGGCGGCCGGCGGCAGCAACCTGGTCGGCACCATCAACGGCGACACTTTCTCGAGCCCCGATGGCCTGCGGATCGACCCGCAGGGGCGCCTCTGGGTCCAGACTGACCATAGCGTCCCCGGCAATTCGGGCGTCGCCGGCACCTCGATCGACGCGGCCTTCGGCCATAATGCGATGTTCTATCTCGACCAGGCGACCAAGGAATCGAAGCGCTTCCTGGTCGGGCCCAAGGGGTGCGAGATCACCGGGCTCGCCTACACGCCCGACCTCACGACCTTCTTCGTGAACATCCAGCACCCGACGGGCGACTGGCCGGTGGCGGGCGAGGCGCCGCGGTCCTCGACCATCGTGGTCCGGCGAACGGACAGCGCGCCCGTCGGCAAGTGATCCGACGCACTGGAAAAGGCCCGTCCCTGTCGCTAAGGGGCGGGCCTGTTTCCAGTTCGATCGGATGATTTCATGGGTTTCAAATGCGGGATCGTCGGGCTGCCCAACGTGGGCAAGTCCACCCTGTTCAACGCGCTGACCGAGACGCAGGCGGCGCAGGCGGCCAACTATCCCTTTTGCACGATCGAGCCGAATATCGGCAATGTCGCGGTCCCCGACGACCGGCTCGACAAGCTCGCCGCGATCGCGGGCAGCCAGAAGATCATCCCGACCCAGCTCGCCTTCGTCGATATCGCCGGGCTGGTGCGCGGCGCGTCGAAGGGCGAGGGGCTCGGCAACCAGTTCCTCGGCAACATCCGCGAGGTCGACGCGATCGTCCACGTCCTGCGCTGTTTCGAGGACGACGATATCCAGCATGTCGAGAACAAGGTCGATCCGGTCGCCGACGCCGAGACGGTCGAGACCGAATTGCTGCTGTCCGACCTCGAAAGCCTCGAGAAGCGCGTTCCCGCCTTCGCGAAGAAGGCGACCGGCGGCGACAAGGAAGCCAAGGCCGCGGCCTCGGTGCTCGGCCAGGCGCTCGACCTCCTGCGCGCCGGCAAGCCCGCGCGGCTGACCGAGCCCAAGGATATCGAGGAAGAGCGCATCCTGAAACAGGCGCAGCTCCTCACCACCAAGCCCGTCCTCTATGTCTGCAACGTCGAGGAAGCCAAGGCCGCGACCGGCAACGCGCACAGCGAAGCCGTCTTCGCGCGCGCCAGGGCCGAGGGCGCGCAGGCGGTGATCGTCTCGGCGGCGATCGAGAGCGAGCTGGTCGGCATGGAGGCCGACGAGCGGATGCTGTTCCTCGAGGAAATGGGGCTGCATGAAACCGGGCTCGCGCGCGTGATCCGCGCGGGGTACGAATTGCTCCACCTCCTGACCTTCTTCACCGTCGGGCCGAAGGAAGCGCGCGCGTGGACCGTCCACAAGGGCGCGAGCGCGCCCGAGGCCGCCGGCGAGATTCACAGCGATTTCCAGAAGGGTTTCATCCGCGCCGAAACGATCGCCTTCGACGATTATGTCGGACTGGGCGGCGAAGCCAAGGCGCGCGAGGCGGGCAAGCTGCGCGCCGAGGGCAAGGCCTATGTCGTCCAGGACGGCGACGTGATGCACTTCCTGCACAGCTGATCGGCGCCGCCCTGAAACTTCGTCATTGCGAGGAGCGCAGCGACGAAGCAATCTCCAGCCATGCGCCCGGACGCTCAGCCCGCAGTCTACATCATGACCAATCGGAAGGGCGGCGTACTGTATACCGGCGTCACCTCGAACCTGATCGGTCGTGCATGGCAGCATCGGCAGAAGCTAAGCGGTTTTTCAGCCCGTTACCGATGCGACAAGCTGGTCTGGTTCGAAATACATGGCGATATGTATTCCGCCATCAGCCGCGAAAAGCAAATCAAGGCAGGATCACGCGCGAGGAAAATCGCGTTGATCGAAGCCGAAAACCCGGAATGGCGCGATCTGTTCTCTAAGTTGACTGGAGAACAGACAGACCACTGAACTCAGATGATTTGGGATTGATCCCTTTCGTCATTGCGAGCGGAGCGAAGCAATCTCCAGCTATCGACCATGTGCAAAGTCGATGGCTGGAGATTGCTTCGTCGCTACGCTCCTCGCAATGACACGGTGTTACGGCTCGAATGCCGCCAGGATCGGGCACGGTCCCTTGTCGCTTGCCGCGCATTGATCAGCCAGGCGCGCGAGCGCGGCGCGGGCTTCGGCCATTTGCGCGATCTTTTCGTCGAGCGCCGCGATACGCTGCCGCGCGAGGAACCGTACGCGAACG
Organism: Sphingopyxis sp. NJF-3; assembly: GCF_053514865.1. NCBI lineage: Bacteria > Pseudomonadati > Pseudomonadota > Alphaproteobacteria > Sphingomonadales > Sphingopyxidaceae > Sphingopyxis > Sphingopyxis sp. NJF-3. Next base: position 38,966 of record NZ_CM130726.1, on the reverse strand, counting down.
CGGTCGTCGCTTTCCTCGAGCGCGAGCAGTTCCGAAATCTCGTCGAGCGTGAAGCCCGCCGCCTGCGCCGCGCGAATGAACTTCAAGCGCGAGAGATCGCTTTCGCCATAGCGGCGGATGCCGCCGCGCCAGCCGTCGCCACCGCTTCGCGCCGGCGTGCCGAGCAGACCGCGGCGCTGGTAGTAGCGGATCGTCTCGACCCCGACCCCGCCCGCGGCGGCCAATTTGCCGACAGTGAATTGCATCGCTTGACTCCGTACCATGGTACAGACGCTATATGGGACGCATGACGAAACAGACAAGCAGCGCAACGCTCCATCGCATGGTCATGCCCGACCATATCTGTCCCTATGGCCTGAAGACCAAGCATCTGCTGACAAGCCGCGGCTTCGCGGTCGACGACCGATGGCTGACGACGCGCGCCGAAACCGACGCCTTCAAGGCCGAGCATGGCGTCAAGACGACGCCGCAGACCTTCATCGACGGGGTGCGCATCGGCGGCTACGACGATCTGCGCCGCCATTTCGGGCTGAAGGTCGCCGATCCCGAGGCGACGAGCTACACGCCGGTCATCGCGCTGTTCGCGATGACCGCGCTGATGGCGCTTGCCGCCAGCTTCGCGGTCGAAAGCGATGCCTTCACCATCCGGGCGGCCGAATGGTTCATCTCGTTCAGCATGATCGTGCTCGCGCTGCTGAAGCTGCAGGACGTCGACAAGTTCGCGACGATGTTCCTGAACTACGACCTGCTCGCGCGCCGCTGGGTGCCCTATGCGAGCATCTATCCCTTTGCCGAGGGCCTCGCGGGCGTGCTGATGACCGCGCACGCCCTCCCCTGGCTGTCGATTCCGGTTGCCCTATTCATCGGCGGGATCGGCGCGGTGTCGGTGTTCAAGGCGGTCTATGTCGACAGGCGCGATATCAAATGCGCCTGCGTCGGCGGTAGCAGCAAGGTGCCCCTGGGCTTCGTCTCGCTGACCGAGAATCTGATGATGATCGCGATGGCGCTCTGGATGCTCCCGGCGCTGGTGTGACGATGCTGGCGCGCCAGCCCGTCATAGGTGGCAACCGCCGCCCCGTCCCCGCCGTGCGCGAAGGACGGGGTGAAGCCTATCGGCTTTTGGCGTCGTCGCCGGGCTCGTCGGCCCGTGCCTCGGGCGTTTCCCATTCCGACACCTCGAGCGCAGGCTTGCGCCCGAATAGGCGGCCGATGCGGTTGCGCAACGCGACGAAGGCACCGATGATGCCGATGATGATGACCTTGCCGAATTTGGCGAAGATCGCGAGCAGGCCGACTTTCTTGGCGACCGCCGCGCCCGCGCCTGCGGCGACGAGCCCGGCGAGACCATATTCGGCCTTCTTGTCCATCGACGGGTCGAAGTCGGCATAGCGCGCGCCCGAGCGGAAGCTGCCGACCTGCGCGAAGGTCTTCGCGGCCTCGTGCACTTCGCCGAGCTGGCTCATCCCCGCGATGATGTTCATGCTCAGTACTCCCGAGCGGCCGAGCAGGCGGATGTCGTAGTTGAGCGTGTCTTCGGGCGTGCCGTCGAACTTGATGTCGCGCGCCCAGACGAGCGAATGTTTCGCGGCGTCGTAGGTCGGCGCCTGCGCCCAGCGTTGGACGATGCCGGCCGGATAGCCCTGCGCACGGACGCTGTCGGCCTGTTCCTCGTCGCTCTTCTTCATGTCGGCGAGCAGCGCGTCATAGTCGATCGTCTTGGCGTCGTCGTCGGAGACGTAACCCGAGCGTTCGAAGGTGATCACCGCCGACCAGGTATCGTCGACGAAGCTCTTGCCCTTCGGAAAGACCATGCCGAGCACATTGTCCGCCGCGTCGGGCGGATTGCGCCAGATGTCGACAAGGATCGAGCGCGCCTGGTCGGGGCCAACGAAATAATAGCGATCGCCGAGGACGAGGTCGGCCTTCGCCTCTTCGATCGGGATCGTCCCCGTCTGGCGCTTCAGCGAGGCGAGCAGCTTTTCGGCGGTCGCCTGCTGCTGCGCGAGGGCGGCCTGCTCCGCCGCACCGGCACTCGCCGCGGGGGCGGCGGCGTGAAGCATGGTCGCGGGCACGGCGGCGATTGCGAGCGCCGCGGCCAAGACGCGCGCGCTGTTCCTGTCGAACGCTTTTGTCATCGATTTTCCCCCGGTTGCCGGCAAAATAGTTTCAGACGCACGCCGCGATGGCAAGCCGCAAAATAGGACGCGCGAGACGGGCAATGGGCATCATCGCCAGGCTGAGCTATGCCGCTCCGCACCGAATCGAAATCTCGGCCTCAGCCTGCAGGAGCCGCCATGGTCAGCCGCCGCTTGTTTCTCGCCACCGCCACCCTCGCCGGCCTGTCGGCGCCCGCGATCCTGCGCGCCGAAGGCGGGCTGTTCCGCGACTTCCCCTTCAGCCTCGGCGTCGCGGCGGGGGACCCGTCGAGCGACGGTTTCGTCATCTGGACCCGCCTCGCCCCCGAACCGATGGCGCCGCACGGCGGCATGCCGCTCGCGCCGGTGCCCGTCGAATGGGAGGTCGCGAGCGATGGCGGCTTTCGCGAGGTGGTGGCGAAGGGCACCGAACTCGCGCATCCCGAGCTGGCGCACAGCGTCCATGTCGAGGTCGCCGGCCTGCAGCCCGACCGCCCCTATTATTACCGCTTCACCGCCGCCGGCGAGCGCAGCCTGCGCGGTCGCGCGCGGACGCTTCCGGCCGTCGGCGCGCGCGTCGACGCGCTGAAGTTCGGCGTTTGCGGCTGCCAGCATTTCGAATCGGGCTTCTTCGGCGCCTATCGGCATCTGGCGCGCGAGGACCTCGCCTTCGTCTATCATTATGGCGACTTCATCTACGAATATAGTCAGGACTATCTGTTCAGCGACGGGCTGCCGAGCCGGCCGGTACGCCAGAACGCGTTCCGCAACCTGATCGACCTTTCCGACTTCCGCACCGCCTACAGCCAGCAGCTCGGCGACATCGACCTGCAGGCGGCGCGCTGCAGCCACGCCTTTCTGTCGAGCTTCGACGATCACGAGATCCGCAACGACTGGGTGTCGGACCGCGACAACTGGAAACTCGGGCTCGATGCCGAAGACCCCGACGCGCCGCCGCCCGAGGTGTTCATGCTCAAGAAGCAGGCGGCGATGCAGGCGTGGTACGAGCATATGCCGGTACGCCGCGCGCTGCTGCCGCGCGGCGGCATGGTCGCGCTCAACCGCGAACTGCGCTTTGGCGATCTGATGTCGATGCAATTGCTCGACACGCGGCAGTATCGCAGCGACCAGCCGTGCGGCGACGGTTTCAAGCCCGCCTGCGCGCAAGTCTTCGACAAGCAGGCGCAGGTGCTGGGCAAGGCGCAGGAGGATTGGCTCGCGCGCAATCTGGGCGAAGGCGGCGCGACGTGGAACGCGATCGCGCAGCAGGTGACGATGATGTCGCTCGACCGGCGGCGCTTTCCCGACGAGCCCAAGAAGATCCTCAACCTCGACAGCTGGGCGGGTTACGAAGCGCCGCGCGAGCGGATGCTGGCGCGCCTCGGCGGGGTCAAGAACGCCGTCGTGCTGACCGGCGACGAGCATCAGAATTTCTGCGGCGACCTGGTGCTCAAGGACAAGGTCGTCGGCAGCGAATTCGTCGGCACCTCGATTTCGAGCGGCGGCGACGGCAGCGACAAGCGCAAGGGCACCGACGAGTGGCTGGCGCTCAACCCCGAACTCAAATTCGCGAACGACCAGCGCGGCTATCTGGTCTGCGACGTGAACCGCGAGGCGTGGCAGACGCACTTCATGGTCGTCGACAAGGTGACGACGCCGGTGAACACGCTGTCGAAGCGCGCGACCGGCGTGGTCGAGAATGGCGTCGCCGGGATCAAGATGTCGGCCTGAATCACGGACATATCGTAAAATCCGTTCAGATTTAATGTCGTCATTGCGAGCGTAGCGAAGCAATCTCCAGTTCGATGGCTGGAGATTGCTTCGCTGCACTCGCAATGACGATATAATCGACGTCATCTGCCCTCCCCTGAAGGGGAGGGCGTGGATGGCTTACTCGTTCGGATCCTTATATTTGAACGGGTCATAGGCCGAGGGCTGGCTCGGCACCGGGAAGCGCGGCAGCGTCTTGTCGCTGTTCGCCGAGGCGAGCAGCATGCCCGCCATCACCACCGACGCCTGGCGCAGATCCTCGGCCTTCAGATGGTCGTAGGTGTCGGCGCTGCTGTGGTGGGTGCGCGATCCGTAATCGAGCGGGTCCTGGATGAACTGATAGCCGGGAACCCCGACCGACTGCATGAAGACATGGTCGGTGCCGCCCGTGGTCGCGGCGACGACGCGGCCCGCGCCGAGGCTGGCGTAAGGCGCGAGCCATTCCTTGAGCAGCGGCACCGCGGCGACATTGCCCTCGGCATAGATGCCGCGCAGCTTGCCCGAACCATTGTCCATGTTGAAATAGGCCTTGAGGTCGTAATAGCCCGGCTTGGGCGTGATCGGATAGCGGTTCGGCCAGCCGTAATAGAGGAGGTTGCCGTCCTCGCCCTCCGCCGGGCCGGGGCGCGAGGCGAGATATTTGTCGACATAGGCGAGGCTGCCGAGCAGCCCCTGCTCCTCGCCGCTCCACAGCACGAAGCGGATCGTGCGCTTCGGCCGGACGCCGAGCGACTTGATGATCCGCGCCGCCTCCATCACCACCGCGCTGCCCGCGGCATTGTCGGTCGCGCCGTCGGCGGCGACCCAGCTGTCGAAATGCGCGCCCGCCATCACATAGCCCGCCTTGGGGTCGGTGCCGGGGATTTCGGCGATGATGTTGTATGCTTTGGTGTCGCTGTCGTCGAAGCGGACGTTGCTGTCGATCTCGAGCTGGGGCGCCGGGCCCGACTTGGCGAGGCGCGCGAGGCGGCGATAATCCTCGGCGGCGAGTTCGATCCCCGGCAGGGTCAGCGTGTGGCCGGCGCGGTAATTATAGCCCTCGCCGTGCACCAGCTTGCCGTCGCGATACGACTGGCGCACCCAGGCGACCGCGCCCTCGGCCTTCAGGAAGGCGTCGAGCTTTTCGGGAAAGGTGACGCGCTCGAGGCGGCGGTTGAGCGCCTCGGGGTCGTATTTGGGCTGGCGGAACGCCTCGAGCTTCTCGAAATCGTCGCCATCGAGGCGCCGGAACGCCGGCTTGTCGGGTTCGCTGCCGTCGGCGGGAAGCGAGACGAGCACGATCTTGCCCGCGAGCTTGCCGCGCCATTCGGCGAAATTCTCTTCCTTCGACATCGGCGCGACGACGATCGGCGCCGCGATCGCGCCGTTCGTCGGCGGCGTCCAGGCGACGGGAATCGCGGTGAGCGCAAGCGGGCGCGGGCTCGTCATGCGCGCGCTGACCGAGACGATTTCCCACCCGCGACCGAATTCGAAGCCGTCGCGGCGGACGTTGGAGAGGCCCCAGCCACTGAACTTGTCGATCGCCCATTGTTCGGCGCGGCGCATCCCCGGCGAGTTGGTGAGGCGCGGACCGAGCCCGTCGGTCATTTCCTGCGCGATCACCATCACCTGGCTGTGGTTCATCCCCTGATCGATGATGCCGATGGCGTCGTCGGCCTTCTGTCCCATCGCCGGCGCGGCGACGAGCGCCGCCCCCGCCATCATCACGGCGACCCAAGTCTTTTTCATTTCTGGCTTCCCCTTTTTGCGATGGGAACCGGTGCACCATCCAGCCCCAAGAAATGCAAGGAAATTTCCGACCGACGGCGCGCGCGCGGCGACGCACGACTTGTCGCCGCGCTGTCATCCGCCCATCCTAGCGGCATGACCATGACCCGAATCGTCTCGCTGATCCTCACCCTTGTCTTCCTCGCCGCCGCGCCGCTGTGTGCCGGGGAAGGCGGCGACCGCCAACCCGTCACCATCCTCATCTCGATCGACGGGTTCCGCGCCGATTATCTGGACCGCGGCCTCACCCCGAACCTGTCGCGGCTCGCTGCCGAGGGCGCACACGGCAAGCTGCGCCCCTCCTTTCCGACCAAGACCTTCCCCAACCACTATGCGATCGTCACCGGCAAGCGGCCCGATACCAACGGCATCGTCGGCAACCGGATGATCGACCCGCGGCGCCCCGACCAGATCTTCAGCCTCGGCGATGCGAAGCAGTCGCTCGACCGCTTCTGGTGGGACGAAGCCGAGCCGGCCTGGGTCACCGCCGAAAAGGCCGGGGTGCGCAGCGCGACGATGTTCTGGCCGGGCAGCGAGGTCGACATCCACGGCGCCCGGCCGCCCGACTGGCTGCGCTTCGACCAGCATGTCTCGGGCGCCCAGCGCGTCAACACCGTGCTCGACTGGATGCGCCGGCCGGCGGCGATCCGCCCGGCCTTCGTCACCCTCTATTTCGACATCGTCGATACCGCCGGGCATCGCTTCGGCCCCGACAGTGCCGAGGTGAACGCCGCGGTCGCCGAGGTCGACGCCCGCATCGGCGAGCTTGTCGCGGGGCTCGACGCGCTGGGACAGCCCGTGCGCCTGCTGGTCGTCGCCGACCATGGGATGCGCGCGGTCGACGCGGCGCGCGTGATCCAGCTCGCCGACCTGATCGACCTTCCCAGCATCATCGCGGTCGAGACCGGCCCCTATGCCGCGATCGAGCCCGCGGCGGCGACCGACGACCGGGTGTTCGCGGCGCTGCTGAAGCCGCACGACCATATGGACTGCTACCGCCGCGAGGATCTGCCCGCGCGGCTCCACTATGGCCACAACCCGCGCGTCGCCGCGATCATCTGCATCGCCGAGCCCGGCTGGTCGATCATCGCGGGCGAGCCCGAATGGCCGATCGCGGGCGGCGCGCACGGCTATGACAATCAGGACCCCGACATGCTGGCGCTGTTCGTCGCCGCCAACACCGGTCTCAAGGGCGATATCGGCATCGTCGACAATGTCGAGGTCTATCCGCTGCTGATGACGCTGATCGGCGTCGCGCCGCTGCCGAGCGACGCGACGGGCGCCCTCGCGAAGCGGATCGTGCCTTAGGCCGCTTGCCTTTGGTCGCCCCGGCGCGCCATAGGATCGCCATGCTCTATTATGAAGATATCGAGGTCGGCGCGACCGAGCGCTTCGGAAGCAAGCGCGTCACGCGCGAGGAGGTGATCGACTTCGCGAGCCAGTTCGACCCGCAGCCTTTCCACCTCGACGATGCGGCGGCGGCGGCGACGCATTTCGGGCGGCTGTCGGCGAGCGGCTGGCACACCGGGTCGATGACGATGCGGATGCTCGCCGACAATATGAAAGCGCGCGAGCAGGCGAGCCTCGGCTCGCCGGGGATCGACGAACTTCGTTGGCTGAAGCCCGTCTATCCCGGCGACACGCTGCGCTGCGAGACCGAAGTGCTGGGCAAGAGGCGATCGAAAAGCCGGCCCGAGATGGGATTGTTCCAGTCGAAGCTCACCGTCCTCAACCAGCATGACGAGCCGGTGATGACGATGCGCTCGACCGGCCTCATCCGCGTCCGCGAGCCCGGCATCGATCGATAGGGTTCAGGCTCAGGCCTTGCAGGCCCACGCGCCCTCATAGCTGCGTTCGCCGCCATAGGTGCGCTGCGCGGTGAGCGTCGCGACCTCGGACCCTTCGGCCGGCTTGACCGCCAGCTTCATGCCGGGACCCGAGAGCTCCATGCCCTTTTCGAGCGCCTTGAAGCCGCCCGAACCCGCGACGCGCAGCACCTTGCCGCCGATCTTGTAGGCGCCCGAGGCGAGCTCGTCGTCGCCGGTGTCGGCCTTGGCGACGAGCGCCGGACCCGACTGGCCCTTGATGGTGAAGCTGCATTCATGGTCGCCGTCGAGGCGCAGCAGTTCGCCCTTTTCGATCGCGCTCAATTCGATCGGTTCGCCGCCGCCGGTGTCGGGCAGCTTCTTTTCGTCGACCGCGGTCTTGGTTTCGGGGGTTTTGGCTTCGGACTGGGGCTGGCCCGAACAGCCGGCGAGCAGCAACAGGGCGCCGAACGACGCCGCAAGAGGGGATTTCATCGACTTTTCTCTCCTTTGGCCTTCGACTTGGCGGGCAACAGCCCGCTAGTTTCGAAGACGAGGAGTCCCGTAACGGCGCAAATCCGACCGCGCAAGACCGCCATTTCCGCAATTTCCGGAGCGACGCGTCCGCTCGGCGATCCTTCGGCTAGGCGACCGGCCCCACGCGCGGATCGGGCTCGAGCCGGATCAGCGGCGCGCTCCGCCCCGTCAGCTTTGCGAAAAGCCGCGGGACGAGTGCATTTTTCTGCGCCCAGGTCCAATAGGCCTGATAGGCGGGATCGGCGAGCAGATGCTTTTCCTCGGTCTTCGCGCGCCAGTAATAGACGCTGCTGACCAGCGCGAGCAGCGCCGTGTTGCGCGCGCCCTCGACCCAGCCGCCGCTGGTGACGAGAAAGGGCAGCGAGCCGACCCACCAGCTCAGATTCTTCGAGATATAGGCGGGGTGACGCGTCAAGGCATAAGGGCCGTGGGTGATCACGCCGCGGTGCGTCAGGTTCGAAAAGCGGATGCCGAACGCCATCGTCGCCCAAGCGTAGACCGCGATCAGGCCGACGAGCAGCGCGCCCCAGACCGCCATCAGCGTGTCGTGGCCCTGAAGCCAATAGCCCCAGTCCGCCCCGCCGACCTGATAGTCGAGCGGCCCGCCGTTCATCAGGATGAAGGGCGGATAGCAGATCAGCGCCGCGACCCACGCCATGCCGTAAGGGTTGGCGGTGCGGATGTGCGCGTCGAGCGGCTTCAGCGTCAAAATATAGCCGACGGTCGCGATATGGACGTCGACCAGATAGAGAAGATTGATCGTCCACAGCCCGGTCATATAGGGATTCGCCAGCACCTCGCTCATCGACACGCTGACCAGCGACGAGAAATTGCCCGGCACGATCGACAGCATGAAGGCGGTGAAGAAACCCTTCACCGCCCAGGCGCGGAAATGATGGCCGATCGCGCGGCCATCGACCGGCTGCCCCGGCGCGATGAGCCAGCGGCCGAAGGCGTAGCAGCCGTCGCGCGGATCGACCAGGCGGCGGTCGAGCCACAGCATATAGGGGACCGAGACGAGCAGCAGCCACGGCGCGACGCGCGCGAGCAGCTCCATCGAAAATTCATATTGCCCCGACCAGTAATAGCGCATCGTGGCATAGCCGAGCGCGATCAGCCCCCAGGTCGCCCAGAGGCCGGCGAGCTTGGTGAGGCTTATGTCGAGCGTCTCGCGCCAAGGCCGGCGCAGCGACCAGTCGATCCCGGTCGACGGATTGCGGTGCACCTTGTCGACGAACAGCGACCAGAGCACCATCGGAATGCCGCAGGCGAGCACACTGGCGATCGCCGAGCTCGGCCCGCTCATCGGGCCGCGATTCCCCCAGTCGATGCCGAGGAAATTGGCTATCTCGGGCGCATAGCGCGCGATCAGCAGATAGGAGAAGAGGCCGATCAGCCCGGCGATGCCGACGCCCGCGCTGACCGCCGAACGCGGCCGCGCCTCGCGGGCGGCGGCGCCGGTGTCCGCCGCGTCGATCGCTGCGGAAAGGTTGGGCATGTGCGTCACCCGCTCCGCCTAGCCCGAAATGGTAAGCAAGCCGTCAACGATGGCGGCGGGCGCCCTCTGCTCTGCGCCTGTGCGTTCGCGATTCGCACTGTGATTTCGGCGGAAAAGTCGCCATTTTGGCACTTTCCCTCGACTCATCGCATCCCCCTTTCGATTCAGCCCGAGTCGAGGCGCAAAGATTCGCGCTGGGCTGACACCGCTGGTAAAGCGCGCTTCACGTCGGGGCGGAGGGCTCCATCAGAACAAAAGACGGGGTCGTTACTTGTCTTCGCAATCGACCGGTCTGCGCCACTGGCGCCAGCGCTTCAACGCGCTGTTTCAGGACCATGAAATCTTCGTACGCACGCACGGACACGTCCGTTTCCTGCGCGTGAGCGCTGTCTGGCAGAAGCGCGTCGCGCTGATCGCCGGGGCGGTGCTGCTCATCTGGGCCGGCGTCACGCTCACGATCTTCGTCAACCAGCTTCTGACCGCCGGCGAACGCGCCGAGGTCGCGCAGAAGGCAGCCGCCGCGGCCGCTGGCGAAGCGCGCATCGCCAAATATCGCGACCGCATCGGCGAGATCGCCGCCGACCTCGACGAACGCCAGGCGCAGCTCGAGGATTGGCAGAAAACCTATTTCGGCGCCGAGCCGCTCCCCACCGATGCCAAGGCCGATGCGGCAGACGCGGCGGCCAAGCCGCTCGAAACCAGCGCGGCCGATCCGCGCCTGCCCCCCGAGGCGCAGGTGCTCGCGCGGCTCGAAGCGCGGCAGGAGGCCTTTTCGGCGCGCCTGCTCGCGGCGGTCAACGCGCGCGCGGGCAAGGCCGAAGGCGCGGTCGCCAAGCTGGGGCTCGACCCGAAGTCGCTGGTCCGCAAGGCGAGCAGCGGACAGGGTGGCCCCTTCATCCCCTGGCGCGGCCGCATCGGCCGCGCGGGCGCGCTGGGCAAGAGCTTCGCCGCGCTCGAAGGCGCGCTGTTCCGCATGGAGGTGCTCGAACGCACCCTCGTCGCCATCCCCTCGGGCCAGCCCGCGCATGTGCTGATGCTCTCGTCGAGCTACGGCTATCGCCATGACCCCTTCACCGGCGCGAGCGCGATGCACGCCGGGCTCGATTTCCCCGGCCCGCTCGGCACCCCGATCCTCGCCGCCGCGCCGGGCAAGGTTGCGTTCGTCGGTCGTCGTTCGGGCTATGGCAATGTCGTCGAGGTCGATCATGGTCAGGGCATCATGACCCGCTACGCCCATCTGTCCGGCTTCAACACCTCGGTCGGCGCGCGCGTCGTCGCCGGCCAGCAGATCGCCAAGATGGGCTCGACCGGCCGCTCGACCGGAAGCCACCTGCATTTCGAAGTCCGTTTGAACGGCGTCGCGGTCAACCCGCGCCGCTTCCTGGAGGCCAAAGCCGATGTTCTCGAAGTCAAAGCCGATGCCCGCCAGCGAGTCGGTGCCCTCGCCCGCGCCAATGCCGGCAGCGCAGCCGCAGCCCGCTAAGATGGCGACCGGCGCCCGCCACACGACCTTCTCGATCATCGGGTCGGACGTCGTCATCACCGGCAACGTCGCGGCGAGCGTCGACCTGCACGTCGACGGCAAGATCGAAGGCGACCTCAAATGCGCGAATCTCGTCCAGGGCGAGGCGAGCGAGATCAAGGGCGCGATCGTCGCCGAGACCGCGAAGATCGCCGGGCTGCTCGACGGGTCGATCGAGGCCAAGATGCTGGTCATCCACGCGAGCGCGCGGATCACCGGCGACGTCGTCTACGAAACGATCACGATCGAGAATGGCGGCAAGGTCGACGGCAAGCTGTCGCACCGCCGCCACGGCGCGGCGCCGGCCGCGGTCAAGGCCCCGCCGCCGCTCGAAGTCGTCGAGAACAAGTCGGTCGGCCTCTGACCGGGCGGCGCATCACGCGCCGCCGGTAACCCAGGCCAGGGCCTCGTCGCGCGCGTCGGGTTCGAAGACGCGATAGCCGATATGCGGCAGGATCACGCTTTCGATCTTGGTCAGGGCGCGAATCCACGCCTGATCGGCAACCACGGCGACGCGGCCGAAGCGATCGAGCTTTCCGAATAAAGGTAGCGCGCGTTTCATATAGGCACCGAGCCCCGCGACCTCGATCCCGTCGATCGAACGCGTCTCGACGAAGACATGCACCGTGTCGTGCCGCGCCATCGCGCCGTCGAGCCGGTTCATGACCGCATCGAGCTCATTGCCGCTGATCCGGTCCGAAACGATGAGCGCGATCATGTCGTCGGCGCTGTCGATCATCTCGAGCATGGCTTTCTCCTCCCGCCAAAACGCGGTGGGACGCCCGGCCGTTCCCCGGGGCAGGCGTTCAACCCTGCACGACGGGCGACCCGAAGCCCTCGGCATATTGCGGGGCGCCGTCGGTGATGCACACCCACGGCGCCTTCGATCCCACGAAGATATGCGCCGCATAGCCCCGAAACCCCGGGTCGTCGTCGAGCAGCCCCGCCGGCACGAAATAAATCTTTCCCTCGGCATCGGGATGCGGCGTCGGGCTTCCGCACGTCCGGCAGAAGCTGGATGTCCAGCCCTCGCCGCCGGGAACCCTAAAGCTCGCGATATTCGCCTCGCCACTCAGCCAGCGAAAGCTGCGGACCGATGTATAGAAGACGGCATTGCCGTCGGTCCCCGAAACCTTCCGGCATTTCGAGCAATGGCACTGCCCGGCCGGGCCGATCTTCCCGTCGATCGCGAACGACACCGCCCCGCAAAGGCACGATCCTCTGATTGGCTCTGACAATGTGCGCTCCTCTGCGGATCAGGATAAAGGGTCGCGGGCGGGCCGCAAGGATTCATCCTCAATTGCGCGGCGCCTGCCGCCGATAGCTGAGCGCTTCGGCGATATGGATGCGGCCGACGGTGTCGACCCCCGCGAGGTCGGCGATCGTCCGCGCGACGCGCAGCATCCGCGTATAGCCGCGCGCCGAGAGCCGCATCGCCTCGGCCGCTTGCGCCAATAATTTGCGCCCCGCCTCGTCGGGCGTCGCGACCGCTTCGAGCAGTTCGCCGTCGATCTCGGCGTTGGTCCGCGCCTTGTGCCCGGCGTAGCGCCGGGTCTGAATGCCGCGCGCCGCGGCGACGCGCGCCGCGACCTCGGCGCTGCCCTCGGCGGGCGGCGGCAGGACGAGGTCGGCGGCGCTCACCGCCTGCACCTCGACATGCAGGTCGATGCGGTCGAGCAGCGGCCCCGACAGCTTGGCCTGATAATCGGCGGCGCAGCGCGGCGCGCGGCTGCACGCGAGCGCCGGATCGCCCAGATGCCCGCAGCGGCACGGATTCATCGCCGCGACGAGTTGCACCCGCGCCGGAAAGGTGACGTGGGCATTGGCGCGCGCGACGCTGACCTCGCCGGTCTCGAGCGGCTGGCGCAGGCTGTCGAGCACCCCGCGCTGAAACTCCGGAAGCTCGTCGAGGAACAGCACGCCGAGATGCGCGAGGCTGACCTCGCCCGGCCGCACCCGCAGTCCCCCGCCGACGAGCGCGGGCATCGAGGCCGAATGGTGGGGGCTGCGGAACGGCCGCGCGCGGACGAGCCGCCCGCCCTCGAGCGTGCCCGCGACCGAGGCGATCATCGACACTTCGAGTGCCTCGGCGGGCGTCAGATCGGGCAATATGCCGGGCAGGCAGGCGGCCATCAGCGACTTGCCCGCCCCCGGCGGCCCCGCCATCAGCAGATTATGGCCGCCCGCCGCGGCGATCTCGAGCGCGCGCTTCGCAGTCTCCTGCCCCTTGACCTGCGCGAGATCGGCGGTGCGGACGGGCGGCTCGACCTCCCCCGGCCGCGGCGCGGCGAGCGGCGCGCTGCCCTTGAAGTGATTGAGCAGCGACAGCAGGTCGGGCGCCGCGAGCACCTCGACATTGCCCGCCCACGCCGCCTCGGGGCCTTGCGCGGCCGGGCAGACGAGTCCGCGCTCGACGCTGCCCGCGTGGAGCGCGGCGAGCAATACGCCCGGCGATGCCGCGACGCGCCCGTCGAGCCCGAGCTCGCCGACGACGACGTAGCTCGCGAGCGTCTCGGGATCGACCACCCCCATCGCGCCGAGCAGCGCGAGCGCGATCGGCAGGTCGTAGTGCGAGCCCTCCTTGGGCAGGTCGGCGGGCGACAGATTGACCGTGATCCGCTTCGGCGGCAGCGCGAGGCCGATCGCCGAGAGCGCGGCGCGGACGCGTTCGCGGCTTTCGGCGACCGCCTTGTCGGGCAGGCCGACGACCGCGAAGCCAGGCATGCCGGGCGCGATCTGACACTGCACCTCGACCCCGCGCGCTTCGAGCCCGAGATAGGCGGTGGTGGCGACGATCGCGACCATGGACATCCCCCTCGCGGGCCTTGTGCCCGCTTTGTTCCCCAGTCCTTCATAGGGCAAGCGGCGGGAGGGTCGAGTCTTTTTCCCCCAGTTTCCCGAAGTTGTTTTCCCGAAGTTGGCGAAGGGGTCGCGGAGCGTGGGGTCCGCGAGTTGACAACATACCAACCAGTCGGTATGTAAATTCGCATGACGACGAATCACCACCCCTCGACCCCCTCCCGCCGCGCACCGCGCGGTTCCGCTGCCGCCGCCCGCACTGTCCCCTCGGCGGGCGGCGGCGCCCCCGCGGGCGGGCGGGCGGCGCGAGGAAGCGCGCGCGACAAGCTGATCGCCGCGGCGCATCAGACCGTGCGGCGCAAAGGCTATGCCGCAACGACGGTCGACGAGATTTGCGCGGTGGCCGGGGTGACCAAGGGCGCCTTCTTCCACCATTTCGCATCGAAGGATGCGCTGGCGGTCGCCGCCGCCGAAGGCTGGACCGCACGCGCGGCGCCGATGTTCGAACTGCCGCCGCACACGAAGCTCGACGATCCGCTCGACCGCCTGCTCGGCCATATCGACTTCCGCCTCGCGATGCTCGACGGCCCGGTCGAGGATTTCACCTGCTTCGTCGGCACGATGGTGCAGGAAGCCTATGCGACGAACGACGCGATCCGCGCCGCGTGCGAGGCGAGCATCGGCGCCTATTGCGAGGCGCTGGCCCCCGACATCGAGGCCGCGATCGCGCGCCACGGCATTTCGCATGGTGTCGGCGCGATGAGCCTCGCGCGGCACGTCCAGGCGGTGCTGCAGGGCGCGTTCATCATGGCGAAGACCACGAACGATCCCGCGATCGCGCGCGACAGCGTCACCCACCTGAAGCGTTACATCCTCATGCTGTTCGGCAGAGGCTGATCCATCCCCCAGAAGCGAAGCGAAGAGAGGAATTTCCCATGTCCGATACCCCCAGGATGATTTTCGTGAACCTGCCGGTCGCCGACCTCGAAAAGTCGAAGGCCTTCTACACCGCGCTCGGGTTCACCAACGAGCCGCGCTTCACCGACGACACCGCCGCCGCGATGGTCTGGTCGGAGAGCATCTTCGTGATGATCCTGACCCACGACAAGTGGAAGAGCTTCACCGACCGCCCGATCCCGCCCGCGACGTCGAGCGAGGTGTCGCTGGCGCTGGCGCTGGGCAGCCGCGAGGCGGTCGACGCGATGATCGCGGCCGCGGCCGCGAACGGCGGCACCGCCGACGTCAATCCGGTGCAGGATCACGGCTTCATGTACGGCCGCGACCTTCTGGACCCCGACGGCCATGTCTGGGGCCCGTTCTGGATGGATCCCGCGGTGGCGAGCGGTGAGGCCGAACTGCCCGAAGTCGCGGCCTGATCCCCGAACCAGGAGAGAGACGATGACGACGACCGCCCTCCCCTCCCGCAAGGCGCTGATCGCCGGCCGCATCCTCAGCGGGCTCGTCATCGTCTTTCTGCTGCTCGATTGCGGAACCAAGCTGATCGCACCGCAATTCGCCATCCAGTACAGCCCGCCCGGCCTTGGCTGGCGGCTCGACGTCGCGACGATGCGGACGCTGGGCGTGCTGCTGCTGATCCCGACGCTGCTCTATATCTGGCCGCGCACCGCCGTGCTCGGGGCGATCCTGATCACCGGCTATCTCGGCGGCGCGATCGCCACCCATCTGCGCATCGACAGCCCGCTGCTGAGCCACACGCTGTTCGGCGTCTATCTGGGCGTCATGCTGTGGGGCGGCCTGTGGCTGCGCAGCCCGGCGCTGCGCCGGCTGATCCCGCTGCAGGCCCCACAGGCCTGACCCGGCCAAGGAAAGCCGCCCGCGGCTCCGTCACCTCCCGAGAAGGAAGTTCCCATGTCCTTTCATCCTCCCCAGCTTTCGATGCCGCGCCTTGCCGCGGCGCTGATCCCGGCGCTCCTGCTGGCCGCCGCCGCACCCGCCCACGCCCAGCCCGCCCTGGCCAGCGCACCCACGACGACCGCCGTCGCGGCGAAGCCCGGCACCGCCGAGGTCAACGGCATCAAGCTCCACTATGCGGTTCACGGCGACCTCGCCTCGGGGAAGACGCCGCTGCTGGTGCTCCACGGCGCCTTCATGTCGGGCGAGGCGATGAAGCCGCTGGTCGATCGCTTCGCCGCGACGCGCCCCGTCATCACGGTCGACGCGCGCGGTCACGGCCGCACCGGCGAGGTCGGCGGCACGACGAGCTATGAGGCGATGGCCGACGATGCCGCGGCGCTTCTCGCCGACCTGGGCGTCGCGCGCGCCGACGTGCTCGGCTATTCGATGGGCGGCAGCACCGCGGTCGCGCTCGCGGTTCGCCATCCGGGTCGTATCGGCAAGCAGGTCATATTGTCGGGCACCGCGAGCCTCGACGGCTGGTATCCCGAAGTGCTCTCGGGCATCGCCGAAATGACCCCCGAGGCGCTGGCCGGATCGCCGATGGAAAAGGCCTATCGCGACATGTCGCCAACCCCCGACGCCTTTCCGAAGCTCGTCGCGGCGATCAAGCATCTCGATTCGACGCCTTTCGCCTTCAGCGACGAGCAGCTCCGCGCGATTCCGGGCAAGACGATGATCATCCTCGGCGATGCCGACGGCGTGACCTTCGATCATGCGATCAAGCTGTTCAAACTGCGCGGCGGCGGCGACATGAAACCCGTCACCCAAGGTTTCATGACCGAGGCGCCCAGGGCGCGGCTCGCGATCCTGCCCGCCACCTCGCACATCGGCGTGATGGCCGAGGCGGCGACGATCGCCGCGATGGTCATCCCCTTTCTCGACGACGCAACGCCGCCGCTGCCTGCGGAGTTCTTCTGAAAACCCGGCGGCAAAACCCGACGATCCAAGGAGAGGATCCATGCCCGTCAATCCGAATGCCACCATCGAAATCACCGCCTTCGACTGGGTTCCCGACTTCGCGCGCGGCTTCGTCCGCGACCTGCGTCCGCGCTGGGCGTGCGAGGAAATGGGGATTGACTATGCCGAACATCTGATCAGCGCGGTCAACCGCCCGGCCGAACATTATCGCGACCAGCCGTGGGGCCAGGTGCCCGTGCTGCGCGACGGCGATGTCCGCCTGTTCGAAAGCGGCGCCATCCTGCTTCACCTCGCCGAAAAGGATGCGGCGTTGCTGCCGCGCGATCCGCAGGGCCGCGCGACCGTCACGAGCTGGCTGTTCGCCGCCTATAACAGCGTCGAGCCGCTGATGTTCGAGCTGTCGAACGTCGACCTGTTCGCCGCCGGCGAGGAATGGGCGAAGCTGCGCCGGCCGGGGCTGATGGAGTTCATCCACCAGCGTTTCGGCAAGCTCGCCGAGGCGCTGGGCGACCGGCCCTGGCTGGCCGGCGACTTCAGCGTCGCCGACATCGCGATGGCGACGGTGCTGCGCGAAGGCATCGAGAGCGGCGCGGTCGCCGAGCATCCGAAGCTCGAGGCCTATCTGGCGCGCTGCCTCGACCGTCCGGCCTTCGACCGCGCGCTGAAGGCGCAGCTCGCGGCGTTCCGCGAGGACGCGGGGCCGGTGGGGGAATGAGAGTAGCCCCCCTCTCCAGAGGAGGGGAAAGCAAAACAAAGGAGAGAGACGATGACCTATGTGGAAGGATTTGTCCTCGCGGTGCCCAGCACCCGGAAAGAGGAATATCGCAAGCATGCTGCCGACGCGGCGGCGTTGTTCAAGGAATATGGCGTACGCCGCCACGTCGAGGCATGGGGCGACGACGTCCCCGCGGGCAAGCTCAACGATTTCCGTACCGCCGTGCAGGCGAAGGACGGCGAGGAGATCATCTTCAGCTGGTTCGAATATCCCGACCGCGCCACGCGCGACGCCGCGAACGCGAAGATGATGAGCGATCCCAGGATGGAAAAAATGGGCGAGACCATGCCGTTCGACGGGCAGCGGATGATCGTGTCCGGTTTCGATTCGCTCGTCGAGGAAGGGCTCGGCGGGTCGATGGGCTATACCGACGGCTTCGTGCTTGCGGTGCCCGACGCCAACAAGGACGCCTATCGCGCAATGGCCGACAAGGCGGCGGTCGTCTTCCTCGATCATGGCGCGACGCGCGTGCTCGAATGCTGGGGCGACGACGTCTATGACGGCAAGGTCACCGACTATAAGCGCGCGGTCCATGCCGAGACCGGCGAGACCCCGGTGTTCAGCTGGATCGAATGGCCGAGCAAGGAGGCGCGCGTCGCGGGCTGGGAAAAGGTCGTGGCCGACGAACGGATGAAGCATGATCCGAATGATCAGACCTTCGACGGCAAGCGGATGATCTATGGCGGGTTCGCGCCGATACTGGATGCCTGACGCATTTTCGCCCCTCCCCTGAAGGGAGGGGCTTTAGAAAGGCAGAGACGATGCAACATCTGACCTTCCCGAACGAGAGCGCCGACTATCGCGAGGCGCGCGCCGCTTTGCTCGACGCCGAGATCGCGCTGAGGCGGCAGATCGAGGCGGTTGCGGCGCAGCGGCGGGCGCTGCCGCCCGGCGGCGCGGTGCCCGAGGATTATGCGTTCGAGCGCATCGGTGCGTATCAGCGCCCCGAAACGGTGCAGCTGTCCGAACTGTTCGGCGATCACCCGAGCGTCATCCTGCAAAGCTTCATGTTCGGGGCCGAGCGCGACACGCCCTGCCCCGGCTGCACGCACATGCTCGACGCGATCGACGGCAGCGCGCGCCATATCGGACAGCGCGCGCCGCTCTATATCGTCGCCAAGTCGCCGATCGCGCGGCTCGAAGCCTGGGCGAAGGAACGGCGCTGGCCGCACCTTCGCTTCCTGTCCGATGTCGAGGGCCGCTATTCGGCCGATTATTTCGGCGACACGCGGCGGCTGAGCGCGGCGAAGCGCGCCGAGCGCGGCATGGGCGAAGGCGAGGATTGGGACGAGACGATCTTCAACGTCTTCTGCAAGGACGGCGACGCCATCCGCCATCATTGGGCGAGCGAGATGGCCTATGCGCCCGAGGATCCCGGCCAGCACCACCGCGCCGGCGACCTCGTCGACCCCTTGTGGGGGCTCCTCGACATGACGCCCGAAGGGCGGGGCAATTTCTTCCCGAGCCTGAGCTATGAAGGAGAGAGACGATGACCAATCCCAAGGGCAGCTTCATCTGGTACGAGCTGATGACGAGCGCCCCCGACGGCGCGGCGCGCTTTTACGGCGCGGTCGTCGGCTGGACGATCGCGGCGCATTCGGACCCCGCGGCGAGCGGCGTCGACTATCGCATGATCGCCCGCTCGGACGGCGGCAACGCCGGCGGCGTGCTGGCCTTGGGTGCCGACATGCTGGCGGGCGGTGCGCGGCCGGCGTGGATGGGCTATCTCTACACCCCCGATGTCGACGGCACGATCGCGGCGATCACGGCCGACGGCGGCGCGGTGCACATGCCCGCGACCGACCTGCCGGTCGGGCGCATCGCGATGCTGTCGGACCCGCAGGGCGCGGTCTTCTATGTCATGAACCCGATCCCGCCCGCCGGGATGGAGGATATGGAGAGCGACGTCTTTTCGGTGACCGAGGCGCAGCATGTGCGCTGGAACGAGCTGATGACCAGCGACCCCGACGCCGCGATCGCCTTTTACCGGAAGCATTTCGGCTGGGGGCAGGAGGGCGCGTTCGACATGGGCGACATGGGCGCCTATCGCTTCCTGCAACTGGGCGAGGTCGGGATCGGCGCCGTCATGGGACTGATGCCCGGCGTGCCGGCGCCGATGTGGTCCTATTATATCGGGGTCGACGACATCGACCGCGCCGCGGCGGCGATCACCGCGAACGGCGGCACGATCACCAACGAACCGATGGAAATCCCCGGCGGCGAGTTCGCGATGAACGGCGTCGACCCGCAGGGCGCGGCGTTCGGCCTCGTCGGGCCGCGGCGATAAAAAGCCCTCTCCCCTTAAGGGGAGAGAGATTAGAGGAGAGAGACGATGACGACCCCCGCGAACCAGGCGCCGACCGGCGGCCTGACCCCCCATCTCACGATTCGCGACAAGCGCGCCAGGGAGGCGATCGACTTCTATGGCAAGGCGTTCGGCGCGACCGAGGTGACCCGCGTTCCCGCCGACGACGGCGAGCGGCTGATGCACGCGCATGTCCACATCAACGGCGCGTCGCTGATGATGCACGACGATTTCCCCGAATATTCGGGCGGTCCCGCGCCCGAGCCCGCGGGCGCGGTGCTCCACCTGCAAGTGGACGACACCGACCGCTGGTACGGCCGCGCGATCGAGGCCGGCGCGACGTCGGTGATGGCGCCCGAGGACATGTTCTGGGGCGACCGCTACGCGCAGGTCAAGGATCCGTTCGGTCACCTCTGGTCGATCGGCACCCCCCTGAAGGGAGAAGGATGATGAGCAGGAACCCCGTGACCCTGTGCCTCTGGTACGACAAGGAGGCCGAGGAAGCCGCCGCCTTCTATGCCGCGACCTTTCCGGACAGCGCGGTCGGCGCGGTCCACCGCGCGCCGCTCGACAATCCGAGCAGCAAGGAAGGCGCGGTGCTGACGGTCGAGTTCACCGTGCTCGGCGTGCCGTGCGTCGGGCTCAACGGCGGCCCCGCCTTCCGGCATAGTGAGGCCTTTTCCTTCCAGGTCCATACCGACAGCCAGGAGGAAACCGACCGCTATTGGAACGCCATCGTCGGGAACGGCGGGCAGGAAAGCATGTGCGGCTGGTGCAAGGACAAATGGGGCGTAAGCTGGCAGATCACCCCGCGCGCGCTGCTCGAGGCGACCGCCGGGCCCGACAAGGCGGCGGCGAAGCGCGCCTTCGAGGCGATGATGACGATGAAGAAGATCGACATCGCGGCGATCGAAGCCGCGGTGAAGGCCGCATGACGGCGGCGCGGCGGAGCGCAGCGCTCCGCGCCTGGCTGATCGCGGGGACGCTCGACATCGCCTATGCGGCCGTGCTGAGCGTCGCCGCCGGCGGCAGTATCGGCGGCATGTTGCGCGGCGTCGCCAGCGGGCCGTTCCCGGGCGCGAGCGGCTGGGGCGCGGGCGGTGCGATCGCCGGCCTCGGCGTCCATTTCGCGATCATGGCCGCGATGGTCGCGGCGTGGTTCGCCGCGGTCCGCCGCTGGCCGGCGCTCAGCACCCGGTCGTGGTGGTTGACCGGCACGCTCTATGGCCTCTTCCTCTATCTGGTGATGAACGCCATCGTCCTGCCGCTCCGCTTCGGATCGCCTTTCCCGCCCGCCGATCTGGCGAAGGCCGCGGCGCTGCTTCTTCCGCACATCCTGCTCGTCGGCTGGCCGATCGCCTGGTTCGCCCGCAACAAGGAAACCCGCTGATGCTGACCTTCTATGGCCATCCCTTCTCGTCCTACACTTGGAAGGCGCTGATCGCGCTCTACGAGAAGGATCTCGCGTTCGACTATCGCATCGTCGAGCCCGACCGGCCGCAGCATATGGCGGAGCTGCGCGCGCACTGGCCGATCGGCAAGTTCCCGCTGCTCGTCGACGGCGAACGCGCGCTGTTCGAGGCGACGATCATCATCGAATATCTCGATCGGCTGGCGCCCGAACCGCCGCTGATCCCCGCCGACCCCGACGCGGCGCTGGCGGTGCGGCTGTTCGACCGCGTGTTCGACAATCATGTGATGACGCCGGTGCAGGAGGTGGTGGCCGACGCGCTGCGCGGGGCCGAGAATCACCTGCCGATGATCGTCGACAAGGCGAAGGCGGCGCTGGAGACCGTCTATGGCTGGCTCGACGAGCAACTGGCGAGCGAGGGCTGGGCGACCCCGCACGGCTTCACCCTCGCCGACTGCGCCGCCGCGCCGTCGCTCTTCTACGCCGACTGGGTGCACGAGATCGCGCCGCGCTACGCCAATCTGCGCGCCTATCGCAGCCGCCTGCTCGCCCGGCCGTCGGTGAAGCGCTGCGTCGACGACGCGCGGCCCTATCGCGCCTATTTCCCGCTCGGCGCGCCGGACCGCGACTGATGGCCGAGCTCAACCACACGATCATCTGGTGCCGCGACAAGACGGTGTCGGCGACCTTCCTGTCCGGGATGCTGGGGCTCGCGGCGCCTCAGCCCTTCCTGCATTTCCTGGTCGTCCGCCTCGCCAACCATGTCTCGGTCGATTTCATGGAAAAGGACGGACCGGTCGCGCCACAGCATTATGCCTTTCTGGTCAGCGACGCCGAATTCGACGGCGTGATGGAGCGGATCGCCGCGCGCGGCCTGCCGCACTGGGCCGACCCGGCGCGCACCCGGCCGGGCGAGATCAACCGTCATTTCGGCGGGCGCGGCGTCTATTTTCCCGATCCCGACGGGCATCTGCTCGAAGCGATCACCACCCCCTACGGGAAGGAATCCGACCTGTGAGCGAGACCCGCGATCCCCACGAGCTTTCGATCTCGATCCTGATCGACGCGCACCCCGATACGGTGTGGCGCGTGATGACCGGGCGCACCGCCGAATGGTGGTGCCCGCAGCCGTGGACGGTGACGATCGAGGAGATGGACCTGCGCGCCGGCGGACGCTGTGCGATGGTGATGCACGGCCCCGAGGGCGAGACGCATCCGACCGACGGCCTGTTCCTCGAAGTCGTGCCCGGCCGGCGCTTCGTGACCACCGACGCCGTCGTCCGCGACAAGGGCGGGCGGCTGACGCCGGCCGATCCCTTCATGATCGGCGGCTGGGAAATCGAGCCCGAGGGCGACGGCACGCGCTTCACCGGCTGGGCGCGCCACTGGAGCGACGAAGCGCGTCAGCAGCACGAGGATATGGGCTTCACCGAAGGATGGATCCGCGTCGCCGAACAGCTGAAGGCGCTGTGCGAGGCGGGGTAGAGCCGTCCCATTATGCGGTTAACGCGGCGCTGACCGCGCCTGTTTGCCCTTTGATAGCCGCGCGCGCGCGAAGGCGGCGGCATGGTTTCGCCGGCCGTCATCCTTCGCACGCTGATCGTCGCCGCGCTCGCGGCGCTGCTCGCCTTCGCGCCGGCACATGCGCAGCAGGTCGTGACGATCACCACGACGACGGTGACCTGGACCTATGAGGATGGCGCCTATGAGGAGGCCGGCGACGACGCGGCCGCCCTCGACGAAGCGACCGCGCTGCCGGGCGACGAGGCGCGCGCGGCCGAGACCGATCTCGGTGCGACGCGGCGCTATGCGCCCTCGGCAAGCCTTGCGACGCTCGGCCCAGCCAGGGCGCGCTTCGGCCCCTTCGCGGTGATCGACGCGCAGACGGTGCGGATGGCGGGCGACGTCACCGCGGCGACGCCGCGCCAGTTCGCGGCGATGCTCGCCGCCTTTCCGGGGCTGACGCGGATCGAGATGGTCGATTGCCCCGGCAGCCTCGACGAGGAAGCGAACCTGGTCCTTGCCCGCGCGATCCGCCGTGCGGGGCTGGAGACGGTGGTGCCCGCCGGCGGGTCGGTGCGATCGGGCGCGGTCGAGCTGTGGCTTGCGGGCGTCCGGCGCCGCGCCGCGCCCGATGCCGAATTCGGGGTGCATAGCTGGATGGACGAAAATGGCTATGAAGCGAACGACTATCCCGCGAACGATCCGGTCCATGCCGAATATCTGTCCTATTACCGCGAGATGGGAATGGACGACGCGAAGGCGCACGCCTTCTACGCGCTGACCAACAGCACGCCCTTCGACGACGTGCGCTATCTGACGCGCGGCGACATGGCGCGGTTCGTGGCGCTGGATTGAAGGAACCGTCGCCTCACGTTCGTGTAGGTGGATGGCCGACTTCGGCCGAAAGCAGTCCTATCCGACGCGATCCCGGCGAAAGCCGGGGATCACCAGTTGGGCTATCCACGGGAACGCGCGCCTGTCTTTCATCGTCACCCCGGACTTGATCCGGGGTCCCGCTTGACCTTCCGAAGCCAGTCGATGCCTCAAAAAGCGGGATCCCGGATCAAGTCCGGGGTGACGAAAGAGTGGAAACATCCGCTCCCCACCCCCAAACCGCCGCTCGCGATCATCACCGCCTCGCGCCAAGCTGCCTTAGCCTTGCAACACGCCCTTGGCCTTCCCACATCGCTGCGCATGGCGAAGCGCAGCCTTTATCAGCGATTGCGGTCGAACGCGCAGGTGCGCCTCGCGCTGTTCGTGCTCGGCGTGCTGCTGATGATCGCGGCGCCGATCCTCGGCCCGCTGCCGGGCCCCGGCTTCATCATCCTGTTTCCCGCCGGACTGATGCTCAGCCTGCAGAACAGTCCCTGGGCGAAGCGCGTCTATGTGCGGTTCAAGCGGCGCCACCCGCGCTATGCCGGATGGACCGACCGGATCATGCGGCGCGCGAGCGCGGCGCGGCGGCGCGCGCGCGAAGCGCTGGAAAAGCCGTCCGATGGCGATTGACTTTGCGCCGACTCTCGCTTATCCGCGCCTCCGACAGTGGCCGCCCACGCTTGGCGGCCCTTTTCTGTTGCAGCATTTGACGAGATCTAGGGAAAACCGCGATGAAGCGCACCTATCAACCGAGCCGCCTCGTGCGCAAGCGCCGTCACGGCTTCCGCGCCCGCAAGGCCACCGTCGGCGGCCGCAAGGTCCTGGCAACCCGCCGCGCACGCGGCCGCAAGAAGCTGTCGGCCTAAGCGCCGGCGCTTCGGCACCAGCCCAAAAGGAGCTGGGGCTGGTGCGAACCCTTAACAAACGCAGCGAATTTCTGGCCGCGAATCGCGGCCTTCGCTTTCCCATGCCCGGCTTCGTCCTGCTCGTGCGCCCGCGCGGCGACGCGGACGAGGGCGTCGGCATCGGCTATACCGTCAGCAAGAAGGTCGGCAATGCCGTCACCCGCAACCGGATGAAGCGCCGGCTGCGCGAACTCGCGCGCGCGGCGCTGCCCGAATCGGGGATCGCGGGCGCCGACCATGTGCTGATCGGCCGCCCCGGCGGCAACGATATCGTCTTCGCCGAGCTCGGCGAGCAGCTCGATTCGGCGCTGAAGCGCGCCGCGAAGAAGCTGGCGAAATGAGCAGCGTGAGCGTTTCCAGTTGCCGTCACCCCGGACTTGATCCGGGGTCCCGCTCGGCAACGTGGAAAAGCGGGACCCCGGATCAAGTCCGGGGTGACGATGATTGCAAGGACAGCGCGAAAACCCCAATCGCGTGTGAAGTTCGGCAGTTTTCGGGGCTTTCCGGATGATCGCCCGCCTCCTTATCCTGATCGCGCGCGGCTGGCAGCTCGGCCCGTCGCGAATATTGCCGCCGACGTGCCGCTATGCGCCGTCGTGCAGCGAATATGCGATCACCGCCTTGCAGCGTCATGGTGCGATCAAGGGTGGCTGGCTGGCGACAAAGCGGCTATTGCGCTGCCATCCCTGGGGCGGGCATGGCTATGACCCGGTTCCGTGACGGCCGGCAATCCCGACATTTTTGAGACGAAGAGAGACCGAAAAGCGTGGACGACAAGCGTAACCTGATCGCGGCAATCCTGTTGTCGGTGGCCATCCTGCTGGGTTGGAATTTCGTCGCCGACCGTTTCTTTCCGACGCCCGCCAAGCCCGACGTGACCACGACGGTCGCCGGGACCGACGGCACGGCGCCCGCGGCGACCCCGCCGACACAGGGCCAGCCGAGCGGCCTGCCGGCCCCCGGCGCCGCAGCGCCCGCCGCCCCGGCGCCGCAGGCGATCCGCCCGGTCGAGGCGGTGCTCGCCGAAGGCCAGCGCATCCCGATCGAGACGCCCGCCCTGTCGGGCTCGATCAACCTCGTCGGCGCGCGCATCGACGACATCACGCTGACCAAATATCGCCAGACGATCGAGAAGAACGCCCCGCCGGTGCGGCTGTTCGCACCGGGCGGGACCAAGGCCGCCTATTTCGCGAGCCTCGGCTGGTCGGCGCAGGGCATCGCGGTGCCGGGCGCGACCACGGTGTGGACCGCGACCGGCGCGAAGCTGACCCCCGCGACGCCGGTCACCCTGAGCTGGGCGAACGGCACCGGCCAGACCTTCCGCATCGAATATAGCATCGACGACCATTATCTGATCACCGCGAAGCAGACGATCGCCAACACCGGCACCGCGCCGGTGACCGCGAGCAGCTATGCGCTGATCGACCGCCACGGCAAGCCGACCGACCCGCACGAGCAGAGCAGCTGGACGATCCATATCGGCCCGACCGGCTTCCTCGGCGGCAAGTCGATCCTCGACGTCAACTACAAGGACCTCGATGAGAGCGGCGCGGTCAAATATGACAGCGCGGCCTGGCTCGGCTTCACCGACAAATATTGGCTCGCCGCGATCGTTCCTGCCCGTGGCGAGCGCGTCGACGCCTCGCTGAGCGCGCCGAGCGCCGACAATTACCAAGCGCTCTTCGCACGCAAATATGCGGCGGTCGCGCCGGGTCGCCAGCTGACGACGACGAGCCGCATTTTCGCGGGCGCGAAGGAAGTCGGCGTCCTCGAAACCTATACCGACAAGCTGGGCATCACCCGCCTGTCGCACGCGATCGACTGGGGCTGGTTCGATTTCTTCGAAATCCCGATCTTCAAGCTGCTCGACTGGCTGTTCAAGCAGGTCGGCAACTTCGGGGTCGCGATCATGCTGCTGACGGTGATCATCCGCGCGGCGATGTTCCCGATCGCGCAGCGGCAGTTCCACTCGATGGCGCAGATGCGCCTCGTCCAGCCGAAGATGAAGGCGCTGCAGGAACGCTACAAGGACGACAAGCCCAAGCAGCAACAGGAGTTGATGAAGCTCTATAAGGAAGAGAAGATCAATCCGCTCGCCGGCTGCCTGCCGATCCTGCTCCAGATCCCGATCTTCTATGCGCTCTACAAGGTGCTGATGCTGACGATCGAGATGCGGCACCAGCCGTTCATCCTGTGGATCAAGGATTTGTCGGCGCCCGACCCCGCGCATATCCTGAACCTGTTCGGGACGCTGCCCTTCACGCCGCCCTCCTTCCTCGGCATCGGAGTGCTGGCGCTGATCCTGGGCATCACCATGTTCCTGCAGTTCCGCCTGAACCCGCAGGCCACCGACCCGGTGCAGCAGCAGGTGTTCAAGATCATGCCGTGGCTGTTCATGTTCATCATGGCGCCGTTCGCGGCGGGGCTGCTGCTCTACTGGATCACCAACAACTGCCTGTCGATCGCGCAGCAGCAGTGGATGTACAGGAAGTTCCCGCAGCTCAAAGCGGCGCCGGTGAAGTGAGCCCTTCCCCCTTCCTCGTCATTCCCGCGAACGCGGGAACCCAGAGCGTGAAAGCGCGGACTCCGGCGGCACCCGCCGGGTCCCTGCTTGCGCGGGGATGACGACGGTGGATGAGGAAAACGGCGCCGACCGTCCCGAGCGCGCGCGCAAGCTGTTCGCGGGGCCGATCGCCTTCCTGAAATCGGCGCCCGCGCTCCAGCATCTTCCGGCGCCGAGCGTGCCCGAGATCGCCTTTGCCGGGCGCTCGAACGTCGGCAAATCGTCGCTGCTCAACGCGCTGACGAACCGCAACGGACTCGCGCGCACCTCGGTGACGCCGGGGCGGACGCAGGAGCTCAACTATTTCGACGTCGGATCGCCGCTGGCGTTCCGGCTCGTCGATATGCCGGGCTACGGCTTCGCCAAGGCGCCGAAGGATGTCGTCCGGAAATGGCGCTTTCTGGTCAACGACTATCTGCGCGGGCGGCAGGTCTTGAAACGCACTTTGGTGCTGATCGACAGCCGCCACGGGATCAAGGACGTCGACCGCGAGGTGCTCGAGATGCT
The DNA here is from genome assembly GCF_053514865.1 of Sphingopyxis sp. NJF-3. NCBI lineage: Bacteria > Pseudomonadati > Pseudomonadota > Alphaproteobacteria > Sphingomonadales > Sphingopyxidaceae > Sphingopyxis > Sphingopyxis sp. NJF-3. The sequence goes on along the minus strand of NZ_CM130726.1, from coordinate 11,453 downwards.
CGACATCGCGGCGGTCAGCTATCGCCTCGTTCTCACCAAGGCGGACAAGATCAAGGCGAGCGACCTCGCCGCGGTGCACGCCGCGACCGAGGCCGAGGCGCGCAAACACCCCGCCGCGCATCCCGAGGTCATCGCGACGAGCAGCGAAAAGGGCCTGGGGATCGCCGAGCTGAGGACCGCGGTGCTGGAGGCGGTCGAGAGTTGACGAAACCTCTCCCCTCCCGCAAGCGGGAGAGGGACAAAAGGACGTCGCATGAAACTCTTCCTCGGCAACAAGGCCTATTCGAGCTGGAGCCTGCGCGGCTGGCTCGCCGCCAAGCATAGCGGGCTGCCGTTCGAAGAGGTCACCGTCCCGCTCTATGACGAGGACTGGTCGAACCGGCGCGAGGGCGACGAGTTCGCGCCGTCAGGCGGCAAGGTGCCGATCCTGTGGGACGGCGACGACATCGTCGTCTGGGACAGCCTCGCCATCATCGACTATCTGAACGAGAAGACCGGCGGCACGCGCGGATATTGGCCCGAAGACATGGCGGCGCGCGCGATGGCGCGGTCGATGGCGGCCGAGATGCATTCGAGCTTCGCAGCGCTGCGCCGCAGCCATAGCATGAACATCCGCCGCATCTATCCTGCGACCGAGCTTGCCCCCGACGTGCAAGCCGACGTCGTGCGCATCATGCAGATCTGGGCCGAGGCGCGGGCGCGCTTCGGCGGCGAGGGCGACTATCTGTTCGGCGACTGGTCGGCCGCCGACATGATGTTCGCGCCCGTCGTCACCCGCTTCATCACTTACTCGATCCCGCTTCCGCGGTTCGCCCTGCCCTATTGCCAGGCGGTGATCAGCCACCCGCACATGCAGGAATGGATCGGCGGCGCGCAGGCCGAAGATTGGGTGATCGAGGCGTTCGAGGGCCCGGTGGAGGGCTAGGGAATCCGCTTCACCGGATAGGGCGTGCCGTCCTTTCGCGTATAGCCGTCGGGCGTGAACAGCATGTCGATGTCCGAATAGCCGCCGCCGATATCGTATTTCTTGCCGCCGCCGAGCGCCACGAACACGCAGTCGGCGTCCGATTCGTTGACCAGATGATGGCCGTTGGTGCTACCCTTGGGCCAGACCGCGATGTCGCCGGGGCGCATCGGGGTGCGGCCGTCGTCCTCGATCAGCACCGCCTCGCCCGCGATCATCACCAGCATCTCGTCCTCGCCGTCGTGCCAGTGGCGCTGCGACGACCAGGCACCGGGCTTGAGCACGACATGGCTCGCGGCGAAATCGACAAGACCGGTCGCGGGGGCGAGGCGGCGGTACCAGCGACCCGCGACGGCCTGGTCGAAGGGCGCGGGATAGCCGGTGGCGTTGGTCTGGGGAATCGCGTCGAGGTCGAGCTTGGGCATGGCAGTCGCTTTCTTTGTTCCTCCTTTGTTTCGCACAAAAAGCGGCGCGATGCAAAGCCTCGACTTGACGCGGCGCAAAGGGGTAAGGGAGCGGCATGACCCATGGCATCGACCCGCTCGACCTTGCGAAGGCGCTGATCGCCGCGCCCAGCGTCACCCCCGCGACCGGCGCGGTGTTCGACGTGCTCGAGGCGGCGCTGGCGCCGCTCGGCTTCACCGTCGAGCGCTTCATCGACGGGATCGAGCCCGACGGGCCGGTCGAGAATCTGCTCGCGGTTCGGACGGGTAAGAATCGCAAGCATTTCGGCTTTGCCGGGCATCTCGACGTCGTACCGCCGGGCGTCGGCTGGACGGGCGACGCCTTCGATCCGCAAGTGCGCGGCGAGCTGCTCTACGGACGCGGCGCGGTCGACATGAAGGGCGCGATCGCCGCCTTTGTCGCCGCGGCGGCGGCGACGCCGGCCGACGCGGGAACGATCAGCCTGATCATCACCGGCGACGAGGAGGGGCCCGCGGTGTTCGGCACCCGCGCGCTGATGGAGCATATGGACGCGCGCGGCATCCGCCCCGACATGATCCTCGTCGGCGAGCCGACCTCGGTGCAACGGCTTGGCGACATGGTGAAGATCGGGCGGCGCGGGTCGGTCAATATCTGGATCGATGTGCCGGGGACGCAGGGCCATGTCGCCTACCCACACCTTGCCGACAATCCGATCCCCAAGCTGGTCCGGATTCTCGCCGCGATCGACACGGTGACGCTCGACGAGGGGACGGCGTGGTTCCAGCCGTCGAACATCGAATTCACCGACATCGAGGTCGGCAACGGCGCGACCAACGTCATCCCCGCCTCGGCACGGGCGCGGCTGTCGATCCGTTTCAACGACCAGCAGAAGGGCGCCGAGCTGGTTCAGATGATCGAGCGCATCGCGCACGACGTCGAGCCCGCGGCGAAGGTGGTCGGCAAGATTTCGGGCGAAGCCTTCCTGACCCCGCCGGGCGAGCTGTCGGCGCTGATCGCCGAGGCGATCCACGCCGAAACCGACGCGATGCCCGAGATGTCGACGACGGGCGGCACATCGGATGCGCGCTTCCTCCACGCGCTGTGCCCCGTGGTCGAGTTCGGGCTGACCAACGCGACGATGCACAAGCTCGACGAGGCGGTCGCGGTGGAGGATCTGCGCACGCTGACCGCCATCTATCGCGGGATCCTGATGCGGGCCTTCCTCTAAACCCTAATCCTCGCGCTCGCGCCGCAGGATCACATAGACCGCGCCGGCGCCGCCATGGCTGATGTGCGCGGGACGGAGCGCGACGATCCGGTCGGCGTGGGGCGACGCGGCGAGCCAGTCGGCGAGCGAGGCGCGGATCGCGCCGCGCGGGCGCGGTTCCCCGTGCATCTGCGGCAGGCGGTCGGCGCCCGGGCGCAACCGCCCCGCGACGACGAGCAGCACGCGCGCGCCGCGAACCAGCGCACGACCGATCGCCTCGTCGAGCAGCGCCTGCGCCGAGGCGAGCGTGTGGCCGTGGAGGTCGATGCTCATGTCGGGGCGGACATGACCCTTGCGGAGCCGCCGGTCCCAATGGCCGTCGAGCGTCGCCGTCTGGTGGGTGCGGCGGGGCGGCGGCAGCGGAGATGTGCGCATCGGGACGGCGGGAGCGGCCGCGACGCCGCGCGGTGCGGGCTTGGGTGGGCGCACGGTCGGCGGCGACACCGGCGGGATCGTGGCCGGCCCCTTGGGCAGGGGTCGCACCGTCGCCGCGACCTTCTTCCAGAGCGCGGCTTCGTCGGGGTCGAGCCGGCGCGGCATCGTCAGACGCCTTGCGGCGCCAGCCGCGCGACGCTGGCGCGCGGCAGCAGCAGGAGCGCCGAGCCGCGCGCCGACATGCCGCCAGCAAGGGCGCGCGCACGGTCGCCCGCGCCCCAGAAGCTGTCGAAGCGGTTGGCGCCCTTGATCGCGCCGCCGGTGTCCTGCGCGATCCACAACCCGTTCGGTTCGGCGCGGTCGAGCGAGAGGAAGACAGGGGCGCCGAGCGGCACATATTTGGGATCGGCCGCGAGGCTGACATGCCCGGTCACCGGCACGCCCAGCGCGCCGAGCGGCCCGGGGCCGGTAAGCTCGCGGAAGAAGACCCAGCTCGGATTCTCGTTCATCACCGCCGCGCCGCGCACCGGGTTGGCGCGCAGATAATCGAGGATGCCCTGCATCGACGCCTGCCCCGGCTGGAGCTCGCCGCGGTCGCGCAGCAGCTTGCCGATGCCGACATAGTCGCGGCCGTTCTGGCTGTCGTAGCCGATGCGCATGATGCTGCCGTCGGGGAGGCGGAGGCGTCCCGAACCCTGCACCTGCAGGAAGAAAAATTCGGCGGCGTCGGCCGCCCAGGCGATTTCGAGCCCGCGCCCATCGAGCGCACCGCGCTCGATCGCCGTGCGGTCGTAATAGGGAACGAAATTGCTGCCCTCGACGCGGCCGCGAATCTTCTTGCCCTGAAGCGCGTCCGAAAACAGGCCGAGATCGACGTCGACCAGATCGGCGGGACGGCGATAGATGGGGACGTCATAGCCGGGCTGCTTCGTCCGCGAGGCCGCGATCTCGGGTTCGAAATAGCCGGTGACGAAGGCGGTGCCGGCGCCGACCTGCACCGTGCCGAAATAGCGGCTGAAGAAATTGCCCGCGTCGCGATCGGGCCAGGCGCCCGCCGCGGCGCAGCTTTCGGCCCATTCGGCGGGCTGGGTGAGGCCGCTCGCGTCGGGACGGCGCTGGACCGACGGGCAGCTCAGGCGGAAGGCCTTGAGCGCGGCGATGGCCTGTTCGGGCTTGATGCCGAGTTCATTATACTCGGGGCCGAGGACGACACCCGCTTCGGCGGCGGTGGTCGCGCCGGCTGGCGGCGCGGGCGCGGCGAGCGGCGGGTTGGGTGTCGCCGGGATCGGCTGCGCCGCAGCGTCCGATGCGGTCGACGGGCGCGGCGTATAGGGCCGCGTCGACGCGCCGGGCGTGTGCGCCGGCGCCGGCGCGGGGCCGGGCGCACTGGTCGACGGCGACGCAGGGGCGGCGGCATCGGGAATCACCGATGCGCAGGCCGAGAGCAAAGGCAGCGCGGCGCACAAAGCGTAAGCGGGCATCAGCGACCGCCGCTTTATCGGGTTCACGCGGAGGCGCGGCGACGCGGAGAGAGAATCCCGGACCGCAAGGTCCTTTCCCCTATCAAGGACTGCGGCATTGCGCGACGCGGGATGGAGGAAGCCGCTTCGCGACAAATGCGACATTTCCGCGCCTCCGCGTCTCCGCGTGAACCAATGGAAGACCTGTACGCGGGCAGGTGCCAGCCAGCGCCGGAAGCCGCCGGGGCGTCTCGGCACGGACGTCAGGCCGATTCGGCTTCGTCGAGCACCCAATTGGGGTCGTTGCTGCCGATCGTGCGGCGGAAGGTCCACAGATCGTCGGTCTGCGCCGCGTCGCTCATCGACCCTGCGATCATCCGATCCTCGGCATCGCGGGTCACCGCGCTGATGTCGGCCTGGTAGCGGACGGTGATGCGCGCTTCGCCGCGATGGACCGCGACCGCGGTGATCTTTGCCGAATCGATGCCGACGAGGCGGTTGTCGAGCCGCTCGCCGCGCGCCTCGCGCGCGTCGATCGCATCGGCGAAGGCCTGATAGCTGTCGTCGTCGCACAGGTCGCGCAGCGTGTCGCGGTCGCCCGACCAATAGGCCTCGAGAATCATCCTGTACGCCGCCTCGGCGCCTTCCATGAAGCGGCCTGCGTCGAAATGGCGGTCGCTCGCGAGCAGGCTGCGCAGCCCGGCTTCGGCTGCGGGTTCGTAGACGAGCTTCGACGGATCGGCCGCCGATCCCTGCGGCGCGGGCAGCGCATCGGCGTCGTCGAGGCGCATCGGAGCGGGCGCGGCGCGCTCGTCGCGGCGGGGCAGCACCGGCTCCTGCTCGTGCCCGGTGCGCTTGCCGAGCACCGAATAGAGCCGCATGCCCAGAAAGGCGGCGATCATGGCGAGCAGGACAATCGAAAATGCGGTCACGGGCAAACGTCCAATGCGGCGAGGATAGGTTTCGGTGTCAACATAGGCGATGCACCGCCATGTTTCAAATCTCCCTTGGCCCCGGCTCCGCGACAGGTCAACGCCTGGGACCCCCGGCGGTTGCGGCGATCCGTGCCACGGCCGCGACGGGCAGCCCCATTGTGCTGGCCGCGCACCGCTGCTAAGCGCGCCCGCGAGCGACGCGCGCCGCCCGGTCGGTGCGGGTTCCCGTCCTTCGAGTTTCCAGCGAAAGTGCAATCATGGCCGACGAAACCACCCCCGAATTCACGCCCGAAACCCTGACCAACGGTGAGGACAACAGCCCGGCGATCGGCCTGATCTCGCAATATGTGAAGGATCTGTCGTTCGAGAATCCGAACGCGCCCGCCGCCTATCAGTGGCAGTCCGCGCCGCAGATGGACGTCCAGTTCAACATCAGCGCCGAGGGCGTCGGCGAGAATCTCTATGAGGTCGCGCTGAAGATCGACGTGACCTCGAAGGCCGACGAAGGCACCCTCTTCGTCATCGATCTCAAATATGCCGGCCTGTTCGGGGTCCGCAACGTGCCCGACGACCAGCTCCAGCCTTTCTTCCTCGCCGAAGCGCCGCGCATCCTGTTCCCCTTCGCGCGCCGCGTCGTCGCCGACGCCGTGCGCGACGGCGGTTTCCCGCCGCTGCTGCTCGAACCGATCGATTTCCACGGCCTGTTCATGCAGCAGTTGCAGGCGCAGGGCGAAGGCCAGGGCGAGATTCCTGCGCCGGTCGGCGAGGCCTGAGGCACGCCTTTGGGGGGAAGCCCGACCTTCCCCCTCCTCTTCAGAGGAGGGGCAGCGAGACTTGGTTCGGCGAAGCCGAGCCTAGTCGCAGCGGGGTGGTGCTTTTCCATCCCGCGCAAGATCGGCATCCACCACCCCGCTGCGACTAGCGAGCAAGCTCGCAAGTCTCGCTGCCCCTCCTCTGAAGAAGAGGGGGTCAGGGCGTGACCAGCCTGGTCAAGAGCGTCGGGACGATCGGCGGGCTGACGCTGGTCAGCCGCATCTTCGGCTTCGTGCGCGACATGCTGCTCGCGCGCGTGCTCGGCGCGGGGCTCGCGGCCGATGCCTTCCAGCTCGCCTTCACTTTGCCCAACACCTTTCGCCGGCTGTTCGCCGAGGGCGCCTTTTCGGTCGCCTTCGTGCCGATGTACAGCCGCGCGCTGCACGGTGCGGAAGACGAGACGCGCGGCGAGGAAGCGGCGGCGCGCTTCGCCGACGACGTGCTCGCGGTGTTCCTGTGGGTGCTGCTCGGCTTTTCCGCGGTGATGATGATCGTCATGCCGGGGATCGTCTGGCTGCTCGCGCGCGACTTTCAGGAGGTGCCGGGCAAGTTCGACCTCGCGGTCTTCCTCAGCCGGCTGACCTTTCCCTATCTGGGGCTGATCAGCCTCGTCGCGATGCTGTCGGGGCTGCTCAACGCGCGCTCGCGCTTCGCGCCCGGCGCCTTCGCCCCGGTGCTGCTCAACATCCTGCTGATTTCGGGGATCATCGCCGGCTGGTGGCTGCGCGGCGACAGCCATGACGACCGCATCGTCGCGATCGCGCTCGCCGTATCGGTCAGCCTCGCGGGGGTCGCGCAGCTCGCCTATCTGCTCTGGGCGGTGCGCCGCGCCGGGCTCCGGCTGCACTGGCGCCTGCCGCGCTTCACCCCCGAGGTGCGCAAGCTGGGGATGCTGATCCTGCCCGCGACCTTCGGCGCCGGAATCTATCAGGTCAGCCAGTTCGTCGACACTTTCTTCGCGACGTCGCTGCCGCAGGGGTCGCTGACCTTGCTCAAGCTCGCCGACCGATTGAACCAGATGCCGCTCGGCATCGTCGGCATCGCGCTCGGCACCGCGATCCTGCCGATGCTATCGCGCCACATCCATTCGGGCGACGCCGCCGAGGCGCAGCGATTGCAGAGCAACGCCTTCGAGATGGCGACGCTGCTGACGCTGCCCGCCGCCGCGGCGCTCGCGATCTGCGCCCCCGCCTTCACCGCCGCCTTTTTCGTTGGGGGCAAGTTCACCGCCGCCGACGGCGCGATCATGGCGAACATCGTCGTCGCACTCGTCGCCGGGCTGCCGGCCTATGTGATCGTCAAGATATTGAACCCCGGCTTCTTCGCGCGCGAGGATACGAAAACGCCGGTGTGGACCGCGCTCGCGTCGCTGATCATCAACATCGCGATCAACCTCTATGTCGTCGAACATTATGGTATCGTCGGGCTTGCCGGGGCGACCGCGGCGTCGGCGAGCATCAACTGCCTCCTGCTCTACACCATCCTCCACCGCCGCGGCTGGTTCCACTTCACCGCGCGGCTCGCGGGCCGCATCGCGCGCCAGCTGGTCGCGGTCGCGGCGATGGCGGCGCTATTGTGGTGGATGATGCCGCTGCTCGCGGACCATTATGGCGGAGCGGCGTTCGAGCGCGCCTGGTCGCTCATCGCGCTGGTCGCGGCGGGCGGCGCGGCCTTCTTTACCGCCGCCTTCCTCGTCGGCGCGCTTGACAAGGATCTGCTCGCCATGCTGACGCGGCGGCGCGCGCGCGGTGGAGCGGCGCCGACACAGGAGTAGACCATGCGGATCGTATCGGGCATCCAGCCCACCGGAAATTTGCACCTCGGCAATTATCTGGGCGCGATCCGCAACTGGGTGCGGATGCAGGACAATGCGGCGGCCCAGGGCGGCGACTGCCTCTTCTTCCTCGCCGACCTTCACGCCATCTCGATGCCGCATGTGCCGGCCGACCTGACCGCCAATACGCGCGCGATGACCGCGGCGCTCGTCGCCTGCGGCATCGATCCCGACCGATCGACGCTGTTCAACCAGGCGCGCGTCCCCGCGCATGCCGAGATGCAATGGCTCTTGAACGGCACCGCGCGGCTCGGCTGGCTCAACCGGATGACGCAGTTCAAGGACAAATCGGGCAAGAACCGCGAGAGCGCGTCGGCCGCGCTCTACACCTATCCGGTGCTGCAGGCGGCCGATGTGCTGCTCTATCAGGCGACGCACGTGCCGGTGGGCGAGGACCAGAAGCAGCATCTGGAGCTCGCGCGCGACATCGCGCAGAAGTTCAACAACGACTATGCGACCCCCGAAGCGCCGGTCTTCACCCTGCCCGAGCCGATCATCCCGACGGGCGCGGCCCGGATCATGAGCCTGCGCGACGGGTCGGCGAAGATGTCGAAGTCCGACCCCTCCGACATGAGCCGGATCAACCTGACCGACGACGCCGACACGATGATGCAGAAGGTGAAGAAGGCGCGGACCGACCCCGAGGTGCTGCCGTCGGAGGCGGCAGGGCTCGAAGGGAGGGCCGAGGCGCGCAACCTCGTCGGCATCTATGCGACGCTCGCCGACATCAGCGTCGACGCGGTGCTCGCCGACTATGCGGGGCAGGGCTTCGGCGCGTTCAAGCCGGCGCTCGGCGAACTGCTGGTCGAGAGGCTCGCGCCGATCAATGCGCGCTTCGTGGCGCTCAAGGACGATCATGCGGCGCTCGACGCGATCCTCGACAAGGGCGCCGCGAAGGCGCGCGCTCTTGCAAAACCGACGCTCGATGCCACTTATGATGTGCTGGGCCTGTGCCGCTGATGCGGTGCGGAACCGGAACCGGCGGGGAACAAAGCTGCGACGAACCGGGTTCAACCAAGGTTAAGTCGCATTGGCGTAGTCATGGTATAAAGCGCAGGTCATAGTGCGCACCGAATCACGGAGCATGACAATGAGCAAGATCAACTTCAGGCGCCTCGGCCTCGCCGCGATGACCGGCGCCGCATTGGCGCTCGCGGGCTGCGCGACCCCGTTCAAGGCCGATGTCGCACGCTTCCAGACGCAGCTTCCGGCGCCGCAGGGCCAGAGCTTCGCCGTCGAGGCGGGCAATCCCGCGCTCGAGGGCGGGATCGAATTCGGCCAGTACGCCAATCTCGTCGCGGGCGAGCTGACCCGTTACGGCTATCGCCCGGTCGCGCCGGGCGAAAAGGCCGACCTCGTCGTCCATATGGACTATGGCATCGACAAGGGCCGCGAGCGCGTGGTGAGCACGCCGGGCTTCGGCGATCCCTGGTACGGCGGCTGGTACGGCCGCGGCTTCTATCGCCCCGTCATCGTGCGCGGGCGCCACGGGCGCCGCTATATCGCCGGCTATTACGACCCCTTCATGTGGGGCGGTTTCGGCCCCGGCTGGGGCGGCAGCGACGTGTCGAGCTACACCGTCTACACGAGCGACCTCAGCCTGCGCATCGACCGCGCCGCGGACGGCTACCGCCTGTTCGAAGGCCGCGCCGAGGCGCAGTCGCGCGACAACGACCTCGTCGACATCGTCCCCAACCTGATCCAGGCGATGTTCACCGGCTTCCCCGGCAATTCGGGCGAAAAGGTCCGCATCACGGTGGCGCCGCCCGAAAAGGGCTGACGCCCGCGCATCGAATCGAGAAAGGCCCGCCCTCCCTACGGACGGCGGGCCTTTTTGATGAGCGGGTACCGCGCGCGCATCTCGAACGGAAATGGCCGGCAGCGATCGATTGTGGACCTTTCCATCATCGTCACCCCGGACTTGATCCGGGGTCTGCCCATCTTGAAAGAAAAGGCGGATCCCGGGTCAAGCCCGGGATGACGAAAGTGGGAGAGATGGCAACTCCCCCCGCCCCAATCAGCTGTTCAGGCTCCGCCGGATCGCCGCGATTTCGGCGTCGAGTTCGCTGTCGCTGACGCGCAGCGCCTCGACCGTGCGCACGGCGTGAATCACCGTCGAATGGTCGCGCCCGCCGAAGCGACGCCCGATCTCGGGATAGGAGCGCGGGGTCAGTTCCTTCGCCAGATACATGGCGATCTGGCGCGGGCGGGCGACCGCGCGGACGCGGCGCTTCGACGCCATCTCGGCCTTGTCGAGCCGGTAATGGGCGCAGACCGCGCGCTGAATCTCGTCGATCGTGATCCGCGGGCGGGCGCTGCGCACATTTTCCGCAAGCCTGTCCTCGGCGAGCGTCAGGTCGATACGCGCGCCGGTGAGCGCGGCATAGGCAAGCAGCTTGTTGAGCGCGCCTTCGAGCTCGCGGATGTTGCGGGTGAAATGCTTGACCAGATAGGCGACGACGTCGTCCGGAACCTCGACCATCGGCATCGCGGCCAGCCGCTGGCGGATGATGCGTTCGCGCAGGTCGTCCTCGGGCGCCTCGATGTCGGCGACGAGCCCGCCCGACAGCCGCGACAGCAGCCGCGCCTCGACCCCGTCCAGCATCGCGGGCGGGCGGTCGGCGGTGACGACGAGACGCTTGCCCGCGGTCATCAGATCGTCGATCGTGTGGAGCAATTCTTCCTGCGTCGAATTCTTGCCGATCACGAACTGTAGATCGTCGAGGAGCAGCAGGTCGGCGGCGCGCAGCCGCGCCTTGAACGCCATCATGTCGCCGCCGCGCATCGCGCCGACGAATTCGAGCATGAACTTCTCCGCCGACATCAGGATGATCGTCGCCGTCGGCTCGATCGCGGCATAGCTTTGCGCGATCGCGTGGAGCAGATGCGTCTTGCCCTGCCCGGTGCCCGAGCAGAGATAGAGCGGATTGAACTGCGGCACCTCCGCCATCGCCATGCGGCGCGCGGCGTTGGCGGCGAGGATGTTCGAGCGCGCGACGACGAAGCGGTCGAAGCTGAGCTTGGCATCGAAAGGCGACGGAGCCGCCGGCGCGAACGCGGCGGGCGGGTTGAAGCTCGGCAACGGCGGCGCGGTCAGGGTCGCGGCGCCGCGTTCGGGGGCCGCGGTGCCCGCGCGGACGAGCACCGAGCGCACCGCGGGCAGATGGTGCCGCCACGCGAGCTCGAGCCGGTCGCCGAATCGCTCGTTGATCCAGTTGGCCGAAAAGCGGCTCGCGGTTTCGAGGGTCACCACCCCCGACAGCGAGCAATAGTCGGCGAAACGCACGGGCTTCAGCCAATGGTCGAAGGTACGGACGCCGAGGTCGCGGCGCAGCCCTTCGGCGACACGCGGCCAGAGCGTCGCGGCGTCGCCGCTCAT